>JAEWQZ010000241.1 GCA_023460255.1 Actinomycetes bacterium | reverse complement strand
GCACCTGTCCTGAGCGCGCAGTCGACGGCGTTCGAACCGGGCCTCGCGCTCTACGTCGGGATCTCCGGCGGGGAGGGGCCCGTCGGACGCGCGCTGCTGGCCGAGGTCGCCCGGGCCGTCGCCGCCGTCATCGACGAGCTGGCCCCCGGCGCCACGACCTACACCGCACTGACCCTCGGCGGGCGCAGCCCGCACAGGGAGGTCGTCGGCCGGGTGCGCGACCAGCTCGCCGCCTCGGGCGCCGACCCGCGACGCGGCCGGGAACCCGCGCTGCGGGCGGTCCCCGACCGGCGTGAGGTGATCGTGGACGCGAGGGCCCACGAGGTCACCGTCGACGGACGCTCCGTCCCCTTCACGTACAAGGAGTTCGCGCTGCTGGAGTACCTGCTGCGCTCCCCGCACCGCGCCGTGACCCGTGAGGAGCTCCTCACGGCGGTCTGGCACAAGCGGGCGTGGCGCAACGGCATGCGCACAGTGGACGTTCATGTGAGACGGCTGCGGGAAAAGCTGGGGGGCTGCCCGCAGATCGTCACCGTCAGGGGTGTGGGTTATCGCTGTGACCCCACCCCCGAGGTTGTCCTCGTCGGCTCGGGGGATGCTGACTGAGGACCCTGCGCTGCCGGGCCGCCGATCCAGGGGGCTTCGATCCCGGCCCGGCAGCGCAACCTCCGCGGGATGACACAGCGGGAGCGGCTTGCAGGGGGTAGCAGGGGGTAGCAGGGGGCAGCAGGGGGCAAGCAGGGGGCAGCAGAGGAACGGCCCGGACGCACCGCAGGGTGCACCCGGGCCGTTCCTCTGTCGCGCGTGGCGGCCCCGACGGGCGCCCCCCTGCTCAGGCGCAGTCGCCGACGCTCGTCCAGAACGACGGGGTGACCGACGGGGGCAGGAAGAGCGTGAGGAGCACCGAGCTGCGAGTCGCGACGTAGCTCCTGTTGCGCCACGACACCTGGTCGCCGGCCGAGTACGCCGTCAGCGGTCGCCAGGCGGGCCAGTCGGGCGCGCAGGACGGCAGCGTGCCGACGACGACCTCCGTCTGCGCGGTCACCGGGCCGTGGCCCGCCGCCGCGACGGACAACGCGAGGACCCGGCCCGACGTCGTCCCCTCCACCCGGAGGGTGCCGGCGAACTCCACTGCGTCGTCCTCGTCGAGCCGGTCGAGCGTGCAGACCACCTCGCCGGGACCGGTCAGCGAGGCGGGGCACGACCAGCCGGAGTCGGCGACGCGGGTCCACACCGTCGACGCAGGGACCTGGACGGTCATGGTGAGGTCGCGTGCCCGCTCCGTGCCCGCGTTCGTGACGCCCGCGGAGAGCTGCCGCGGCGTCCCGGGCGCGAACGTCGTGCGGGGCTCGAGCGACAGGGAGAGCAGCGGGCCGGCGACCATGCGGATGGTCGTCACCGGAGCCGCCGCGGCCAGACCACCGTCGGCCGTGGCCGTGACGGCGATCGTGCGGCCGCTCGCGTTGCCCTCCGTGCGCACCTGGAACGCGACGGTGGCGGTCGCTCCCGGGGCCAGCGCGCCGACGGCACACCTGACCTCCTTGTTCGAGCCGCCAGGAGCCGCGCAGGCGTACGGGTCGCCGCTGCCGGGCACGAGGGTCACGCCGGCCGGCAGGTCGGCCTCGACGACGACGCCCGTCGCCTCGGTGCCACCGGTGTTCGTGACGGTCGCCGTGAGGACGGCCGGGACGCCCTTGGCCATCGTCAGCTCGGCCGGGGCCGTCACCGCGAGCGCCGCGGGGGCCGGGAGGTCCCTGACCTGGACGGCGACGGTGCCCGTCGCGCTCACGCCCCGCGCGTCGGTCACGGTGACCGGCAGGGTGTGGTGGCCCGCGGCCACCTGTCCCGGCGGGGCGACGAGGCGCAGGTCGAGCACCCGGCTCGCGCCGTGGGCGAGGGTGGGCAGCGTGGCGCACAGGTCGGCGCCGCACGCGGACCACTCGGACGACGTGGGCGCGAGCGTCATGCCGTCGGGCACGTCGAGAGCGACGCGGACGTCGGTGCCGCTCGTCCGGCCGGTGTTGCGCACGGTCACCCGCGTGTCGATCGCGCCGCCGCGGTCGCGGGTGGTCGAGAGCTGCTCCAGCTCGACGGTGTAGCGGGCCGGGGCCGGGGTGAGCGTGTAGGCGACGAGGGCGACGCCGTCGGCGGTCGACGCGCTGAGCTGGGCCGCCTCGGGCGTCTCGGTGAAGTCGGCCCGGTCGGTGAGCGTCACGACGAGCGGCAGCTCACCGCCGTCGCGGGGGATCGCGGCATCGCTCGTGCAGACGAGGCCCGACCCGATGCCCACGGCGGTGCACGACCACGCGGGGTCGACCTCGACGTCGACGTGGGAGGGCAGGCCGGCCAGGGTCACGGCGGCGGGCACGCTGGTCCCGCCCGTGTTGGTGACGACGAAGGCCGTCGCGGCGGCGACGAGCTCGTCGTTGCTGCCGGCGAGCACCAGGTCCGGTGCGGGTGCGGTGACCGACAGCACGGCGGGCGGGGACTCGACGGACAGGGCGACCTTCGTCGCGTCCGGGATCTCCGAGCCGACGACCCACGTGCGGATGCCGACGGACATCGTCGTCGCCCCGTCCACCGACGGGTCGGTGACCGTCAGGCGGGCGTGCAGGGTGCTCGTGGTCTTCGCCGGAAGGTCGGGCAGGGTGCACGTGGCGACGGGGCCGACGACCGCGCAGGACCACCCGTTCGAGGCGACCGGTGCGACGGTGCCGCCACCGGCGGGCGGGTCCATGGCGACGACCTCGACGTCGGCGGTCGCCGGGAAGATCAGCTGCGTGGCGATCTCGCCCGCGGCCGTCCCGCCGTCGTTCGTGACGGGGAGCGCGAGCAGGGTCGGCTGGCCGGTGACCATCCGGATCGAGCTGACGTCGGGCGTGCTCGGCACGACGACGGCCGGGTCGGCCGGCGGCTCGGTCGGCGGCGGCTCGGTCGGCGGAGGCGTCGTCGGGGGTGGAGTGGTCGGCGGCGGCTCGGTCGGCGGCGGCGTGGTCGGCGGCGGCGTGGTCGGGGGCGTCGTGGTCGGGGGAGTCGTCGGCTCGCCCTGGCCGGTGGTGCCCGCGTCGTCGCCGTCCTCGACGTCCGCGGGAGGCGGCACGTTCGTCGGGTCGGTCGGGTCCGTGCCCGGGTCGGCCTCGCCACCCGGCTCGTCGCCGTCGTCCCCCTCGCCGTCGTCCCCCTCGCCCGGGCCGTCGGAGCCACCGGGGCCCTGGTC
>JAEWQZ010000240.1 GCA_023460255.1 Actinomycetes bacterium | reverse complement strand
GGCCATGCCGGGCGGCGGGGGCGTCATCGGGGCGCCGGCCATGCCGGGGGCGGGGGGCGGCGTCGTCTGGAGGGTGAGGGTGCGCAGGGCCCCCTGGGCGTCGAAGTCGCGCAGCACCCCGAGCACCCGCTCGCGCTCGGCGGGGTCGGCCGGGCGGCCGGACGCCTCGAGGTAGGTGAGGACGCCGAGGTCGCGCAGGTACTTGTCGACGTCCGCCGGCCGGGGGGCGCCGGTCGTCGTCGTGCTCATGCTGCTCATCGCGTTGTCGGCCTTGGCGGCCAGGTCGCTCGCGGCGGCCTTCGCCTTGTCGAGAAGACCCATCTCTGCTCCCCGGGATGCTGTGGCGACGTCGTCGCCGTTCGACTCGAAAGCCTACGCACGCGTGACCTGCGTCGTTAGAGTTTCGAACGAACCCGCTGCGCCCGCGCGGAACGACAAAGGGACCGCCCATGACCATCCACGGCTCGCTGTTCGCGGACCACAAGGAGAACACCTCGCAGGACCCGTTCTCCCTGCAGAACAAGAAGATGCTGAAGATCCAGATGGGGTACGGCCCAGTCTGGGCGCGGACCGGCTCGATGGTCGCCTACCAGGGCGACGTCCGGTTCCAGAACACCGGCTCCGGCGGCCTCGACAAGTGGATGAAGTCGAAGCTCACCGGCGAGGGCGTCGACATCATGCAGTGCACCGGCCAGGGCGAGCTGTTCGTGGCCGACCAGGCCAGCGAGATCCAGGTCATGTACCTGGACAACGACATGATCTCCGTCAACGGCGCGAGCGTCCTGGCCTTCTCCAGCTCCATCGAGTGGGACATCCACCGGATCCAGGCGCGCGGCGGCATGATGACCGGCGGCATGTACAACGTGTCGATGCGCGGCACCGGCTACGTCGCGGTGACGACCAAGGGCGAGCCGGTCGCGCTCGACGTGGCGAGTGCCCCCACGTTCGCCGACGCGCAGGCCGTGGTGCTGTGGACGGCGGGCGTGAGCATGGACATCCGCGTGGACACCGGCGGCATCAAGTCGATGCTGCGCGGCGGCACCGGTGAGCTGCTCCAGATGGCGTTCGGCGGCCAGGGCTACGTCATCGTCCAGCCGAGCGAGTCCGTCGTCACGAGCGGCGGCCAGCAGGCGAAGTCCAGCGGCGGCGGTGGCCTGGGCGGTCTGCTCGGCGGCTGACCCGCACCCTGCCCGACGACGAGGGCCCGGCTCCCACGGGGGCCGGGCCCTTGCGCGTGCCCGGGCGGCCGGGTCGCGCCGGCCGGATCGGGCGGCTCGACGCGCGGGGAGCGCCGGGCGATGGGACCGTGATCGCCATGACCCTTCGAACGTCCGCGTCCCGCGCCGCCGACCACCCGGTCCTCGAGAAGGGCGCGCGCCTCGGCTACGCCGCCAACGGGGTCCTCAACCTGCTCATCGGCTGGCTTGCGCTCCAGGTCGCCTGGGCTGGCGGCGGGCAGGAGGCCAGCGCGGGCGGGGCGCTGGAGACCCTGGCCGCGACGCCCGTCGGCGGGGTGCTGCTGTGGGTGCTGCTCGTCGGGTTCGTCCTGCTGGGCCTGTGGCAGCTGGCGACCGCGGCCGTCGGGGGCGACACCATGGACCGCGTCAAGGCCGCGGGAAAGGGCGTCGGCTACCTCGTCCTGGCCGGGCTGACGTTCACGACAGTCAACGGGTCGGGCGGGTCGGACGACGCCAGCAGCTGGACGGCGCGGGTGATGGAGCAGCCGCTCGGCCGCGTCGTCGTGGCCCTGGTCGGCCTCGGCATCGTCGCCGTCGGCGCCTACCACGTGCACAAGGGCTGGACCGAGACGTTCCTCCGGGACCTCGAGGAGCACCCCGGCACGTGGGTGCGGCGGGCCGGCAAGGCCGGGTACGTCGCCCGCGGGGTCGCGCTCGGGATCGTCGGCGCGCTCGTCGTCGTCGCGGCGGCGACGGCGGACCCGGAGCAGGCGAAGGGGCTCGACGGCGCGCTCCAGACGCTGCGGGAGGCACCGCTCGGCCAGGTGGCGCTGACCCTCGTCGCGCTCGGCTTCGTCGCGTACGGCGTCTACGGGCTCGGCCGCGCGCGCTACGCGCGCGTGTAGGACGACCGGGGTAGCCGGTCAGCCCATCTCCTCGGAGTAGGCGGCGACGAGCGCCGCCTCGTCCGCGGGGCAGGGCCCGATCTCGGCGGCCACCGCCCCGGCGACGTCGGCCACCATCTGGGCCGAACCGGCGTCCGCCGTGTCGGCACTGATCGAGAGCGCCAGCCGGAAGCCCCCGCAGGTGAAGCGCGACTCCGGCCCGTGCCCGTCCGCGGTCGAGTGCTCCACGGTGAGAGTCCCGACGGTCGTCGTCCGGCTGCTGGCGAACCCGGGCGCGACGTCGGCGTCGAGGGGCCATACGGCCGCGCTGACGACCGAGTCGCCGACGAGCACGGTGTCCGTCGCGACCGCGCCGATGTCGTGCTCCCCGCCGGCGGTCTCGTAGCCTGCGGCCACTATCGACTCGACGAGCCACAGGTCCATCGCGCACAGCACGTCGGGCATGTCGTAGCAGGGGGGCTGGGTCCCGTCGTCGGGCGGGTCGGCGGAGGAGGGCGTGGGGGGCGCCGTCGGAGCCGGGATCTCGCCCGGCACCCAGACGCTGCCCATCAGCTCCTTGCCGTTGCCGCGCAGCAGCACGCGGTAGGCGCCCGGCTCGAGGGCCGGCAGTGCGGCCCGCAGCTCGCCGGGGACCGACACCGCGTCGGGCGGGCTCGTCGCGACCTCCGCGACGTCGGCCCAGCCGTCCGGACCCCAGCGCTGCACGAGCGCCACGTCGTCGAGCCCGGCCATGGCGCCCTCGAGCATCCCCGCGTCGAGGGTCCCGTCCACCGGCGGGACGAGGGGGATCAGCGCGACCTCACCGCCCTCGGTCGGCAGGAGCGGCGGCTGCACGCTGACCGCAGGGCTGTCGACGGGCCAGAGCGGGGTGGCCTCGGGGGCGTTCTCGGCGATCTCGAACACACCGTGGGCGACGACGCCGTCGGCCGACTCCTGCGAGAGCCGGTACCAGCCGGGGTCGAGACCCTCGACGGTGAACCTCTCGACCGGTCCGGGGGTGGCCGCGTCGACCCAGAGCCCGATGTCCTCGATCGCGAGGTCGTCGGCGAGGGGCTGCATCCGGGCGCTGCAGTGCCACTCGGCCAGGCACAGCCCGGCGTGGCGCGTCGGCACCCACGAGTCGCCGTCCCAGCGCTCCAGCTCGGCGTACACCCCGAAGGTCGCCTCGGTCCCGTCGTTGCTGACCAGGACCGCGACGAGGTCGGCGTCGCCGGGTGCCACGCGCTCGGCGCTGATCCACAGCGAGACGGGGTCCGAGCTCCCCGGAGGAGGGGTGTCTCCCGCGGGCGGCGTGCCGCCGCCGTCCGGGCCGCCCAGCAGGCCGACCGCGGCGGTCGCCACGGCGGCGACGGCCACGACGGTGAGGGCGGTGGTCGCCGTCCGGACCGTCCGGCGCCGACGTCGGCCACGTGCGACGAGAGCGGCGGGGTCGGCCGCCAGGACGGGGGCCGCGGCGTGGAAGCGGGCCGCGAGGTCGCGGGCGGGGTCGCGGTCGGTGCTCATGGTGTCCTCCCGGCAGGTCCGGGGCGCTGGGGGGCCGCGTGCGGGTCAGGGGCGTCGTCGAGGACGGCCCGCAGGTGGGCGAGGCCCCGCGAGGCGACCGACTTCACGGTCCCGACGGAGACGCCGAGGTCGGCGGCCACCTCGGCCGCCGGCAGCCCGACGAGGTGCCGCAGCACGACGATGCGTCGCTGCCGCGGGGTGAGGGTCGCCAGGGCCCGGGCCAGGCGGTCCCGCTCCGCGTGCGCGTCGGCCGACGAGGGCAGCGCCG
>JAEWQZ010000239.1 GCA_023460255.1 Actinomycetes bacterium | reverse complement strand
GGCGCGGGCTGCGCTGCGGGCTGCCCCGTCACCCCCACGGCGCTCTCGGATGGCGGCGACGAGGTCGCTCTTGCGCATCCCCGAGGTGCCGCTCACGCCGAGGTCTCTCGCCAGCGCCTGGAGCTCGGGCAGGCGGAGCGCGCTCAGCGCCCCGCCGCGGCCGGCGGCACCGGCGGTGCCCGGCTCGGCGTCGATGGTGTCTGTCACGAAGGTCCTTCCCCCTCGTCGGCGGCCGGACGGGCGGGCCGCGGAGTTCTCCGGAGGTGCTCCGGCACGTTCGTCCGCCACGGGACCAGGACTCGGTCGTGGAGGTGGCGGGTGTCCCCCCGCACCGCGTGCCCGCTCGCGCGTCCGTCGGAGCGACAGCGGCGGGTTTCTGGGGGATTGACCATCACGGTACCACCCGGCGAGCGCGTCGCGCAGGGACGTCCCGGGTGATCTCGGCGTGCGGGAGCACCGTGCCGACCGAGGCACCGGACCGGTCTGCCCGGTGGGCCGGGTGGTTCAGAGCCGCTCGGCGAGGGCGCCCTCGGTCGCGACGCCGGGCGACAGGACGGTCCACCGCTCCCCCGTGGCGGCGAGGACCTCGTCCCGCACGCGTGCCGAGGCGTCGCCGTCGCCGGCCCGCTCCAGGACGAGCACGGACGGTCCGGCCCCGGACACCACGGCCGCGAGCCCGGCATCCCGCAGCGCACGCACGAGGCGCATCGTCGACGGCATGACCGGAGCGCGGTACTCCTGGTGGAGCTTCTCGGCGGTGGCGTCGAACAGCAGCTCGGGGCGGTGGCTGAGCGCCTGGACGAGCAGGGCCGCACGGCCCGCCGTGAAGGCCGCGTCGGCGTGCGGGACGACGGCCGGCAGGACGCCGCGCGCCGTGCGCGTGGCGAGGCGCACCTCGGGCACGAGGGCGACCGGGACGACATCGGGGTGCAGCGGGACCTGGGACGCGTGCGGACCGTCCGGTCCGGTCCAGGACACCGTCGCCCCGCCGAGGATCGCGGGAGCGGCGTTGTCCGGGTGGCCCTCGAAGCGGGTCGCGATGCTGAAGGCCGCCGTGTTGTACAGCGCCTCGGGCTCGTTGATCATCATCCGGACCGCGAGGATCCCCGCCACCACGGCAGCTGCGGACGAGCCGAGCCCCCGGCCGTGCGGGATGCGGTTGTCACACCGCAGCTCCAGGCCGACCTGGGGCGCACCCACGTCGTCCAGCGCGGCGCGGATCGCCTGCACGACGAGGTGGTCCTCGCCCGTCGGAAGCTCCCCCGCACCCTCCCCGGTCACCTCGACCCGGACCTCCGGGTTGCCCAGTGCCCGCACCTCGATCGTGTCGTAGTGCGCCAGCGCCAGGCCCATGCAGTCGAAGCCGGGGCCCAGGTTGGCGCTCGTCGCCGGCACCCGGACCCGGACGTGGTCGCAGACCAGTCGCATCGCGGGCCCCTCAGTCCAGGCCGAGCGCGTCGGCGATCGAGACGACGTCGGGCGTCACGCGGGTGAGCTCGACGGGCGACCCGTCGGGTGTCCGCAGGGCCCACTGCGGGTCCTTCAGGCCGTGGCCGGTGACCGTGACGGTGATCCGCGCCCCCTGCGGGACGCGGCCCTGCTCGGCGAGCATGAGCAGGCCGGCGACGCCGGACGCCGACGCGGGCTCGACGAACACGCCGACCTCGGCCGACAGCACGCGGTGCGCGTGCAGGATCTGCTCGTCGGTGACGGCCTCGATGAGGCCGCCCGACGTGTCGCGCGCCTCCACCGCCTGGCGCCACGACGCGGGGTTGCCGATGCGGATGGCCGTCGCGACCGTCTCCGGCTCGTCGACGGGGTGGCCCAGCACGATCGGGGCCGCGCCGGCCGCCTGGAAGCCCCACATCGCCGGCGTACGGGTCGCGGGGCCGTCGGTCGCGTACTCGGTGAAGCCCTTCCAGTACGCGGTGATGTTGCCCGCGTTGCCGACCGGGAGCACGTGCACGTCGGGGGCGTCACCGAGCACGTCGACGATCTCGAACGCGGCGGTCTTCTGACCCTCGATCCGGTCCGGGTTGACCGAGTTCACCAGCTCGACGGCGTAGCTCTCGGCGAGCTTGCGGGCCGCGACCAGACAGTCGTCGAAGTTGCCGTCCACCTGGAGCAGGCGCGCGCCGTGCGCGACGGCCTGGCTGAGCTTGCCCATCGCGATCTTGCCGTCGGGCACGAGCACGGCGCAGGTCATGCCCGCGGCCGTGGCGTACGCGGCCGCCGACGCCGACGTGTTGCCCGTCGACGCGCAGATGACCACGCGCACGTCCCGGGCGGCCGCCGAGGAGATCGCCGTCGTCATCCCGCGGTCCTTGAACGACCCGGTGGGGTTCATCCCCTCGACCTTGAGGTACACCTCCGCGCCGGTCCGCCGCGAGAGCACCGGCGCGGGCACGAGCGGGGTGCCGCCCTCGCCGAGGGTGACCACCCTCTCCTGAACGTGCGCGGGCAGCCGGTCCGCGTACTCGGCGATGACGCCGCGCCACTGGCCGGCCATCACGCCCCCTCGACCCGGAGCACCGACAGGACGGCCGACACGGCCTCCAGGCGCTCGAGCGCGCCGACGGTCGCCACCAGCGCGGACTCCTTCGCCCGGTGCGTCACGACCAGGAGGTCGGCGACCTCCCCGCTCGAGCCGTCCGGCGCGACCGCCTGCCGCACCGTCTCGATCGACACGTCGTGTGCCGCGAACGCCCCGGCGACCTGGGCGAGCACGCCGGGCCGGTCCGCCACGCGCAGCCGCACCTGGTAGCGGGTGACCGCCTGCGCCATCGGGAGCACCGGGAGGTCCGCGTACCGGGACTCGACGGGCCCGCGGCCGCCCTGCACCCGGTGCCGCGCGATCGTCATGACGTCGCCCAGCACGGCCGAGGCGGTCGGGACGCCGCCCGCGCCCTGGCCGTAGAACATCAGGGGTCCGGCGGCCTCGGCCTCCACGAACACCGCGTTGAACGCGCCGCGGACGCCGGCCAGCGGGTGCCCTGCGGGCACGAGCGCGGGGTGCACCCGGGCGACGACGCCGGCGTCGCCCGGCAGCCGCTCGGCGACGGCGAGCAGCTTGAGCACGTGCCCGGTCTCCGCGGCCCACGCGACGTCCTCGGCCGTGACGGCCGTGATGCCCTCGCGGTGCACGTCGGCGGTCGACACGCGGGTGTGGAACGCGAGCGAGGCGAGGATCGCCGCCTTGGCGGCGGCGTCGAACCCCTCGACGTCGGCGGTCGGGTCGGCCTCCGCGTACCCGTGGGCCTGGGCCTGCTTGACGGCGAGCGCGAGGTCCTCGCCGGTCGTCGCCATCTGGTCCAGGACGTAGTTGGTGGTGCCGTTGACGATCCCGAGCACCCGCGTGATGCGGTCCCCGGCGAGCGACTCGCGCACGGGGCGGATGAGCGGGATCGCGCCCGCGACGGCGGCCTCGAAGTACAGGTCGACGCCGGCCTCCTCGGCGGCCGCGTACAGGGTCGGGCCGTCCTTGCCGAGTAGCTCCTTGTTGGCCGTGACGACCGACGCCCCGGCCGCCATCGCGCCGAGGATCATCGTGCGTGCGGGCTCGACGCCGCCGATGAGCTCGATCACGACGTCCGCGCGCGCGACCAGCTCCTGCCAGTCCGTGGTGAGCAGCTCGCGCGGGATGACGGGGTCACGCTCGGCCTCGGTGGACCGCTCGGCGATGCCGACCAGCCGCACCTCGTCGCCCACGCGGGCGGTCAGCTCGTCGGCGTGGGTCAGGAGCAGGCGGGCCACCTCCGTGCCCACGGTTCCGCACCCGATCAGGGCCACCCGGACCGACACGCGCCTCACCCTCCCGACCTCGCCGACACCGGGCA
>JAEWQZ010000238.1 GCA_023460255.1 Actinomycetes bacterium | reverse complement strand
CCCCTCAGGAGCCCCCGTGCCCTCGTCGTCCCCGCGCACCGTCGCGCGTCGTGCCCCCCGCGCCCCCGGGGCCCCCCGGTGGAGCCGTGCCACCGCCGTCCTCGGAGCCGTCGCCGTGCTCACCGGCACCGTCGGCGTCACCGTCGCGGCCGCCGCGCCCGTCGCGCCCGCGTACCCCACGGTGTTCATCTCGCAGAGCAACGGCTCGACGACGCAGCTCAAGCAGGCACTCCAGTCCCGGCTCGCGAACGCGGGCCAGGGCGGCGTGGAGATCGCCAACGTGGGCGGCGCCGCGGCGCTCGACTACAACGCCGTCGGGTACCGGGGCGCCGACTCGTACCTCTACGCGATCTCGAGCAGCGGCCAGCTGATCCGCATCGAGCACGACGGCGCGACGACGCAGCTCGGCTCCGTCACGATCTCCGGCGGCGGGACGCTCGGCGCGATGTACTCGGGCGCGTTCGGCGGGGGCGCCCACGCCGACACCTTCTTCGTGCGCTCGACCTCGGGCTCGACGCTCTACCGGGTCGACGTCCCCACGCGCACCGCGACGACGCGCACCCTCTCGCAGTCGATCACCAACAACGACTTCGCGTGGGCCTACGGGTACCTGTGGGGCGTCGAGGCCGACACCAAGGCGGTCGTCCGCATCGACGTGACGTCGGGCACGGTCACCAAGATCCCGACGAGCGGCGTCTTCCCCGCCGCCGACCCCAACACCGCGAGCCCCGGCTACGGCGCCGCGTGGACGTACGGCAACGGCAACCTCGCCGTCTCGAACAACGACACCGGGAACATCACCCAGTTCTCCGTGACCAACCCGGGCGACCCGATGCCGATCATCACCAAGGTGTCCACCATCCAGGGGCCGAGCACCTCGCGCAACGACGCCGCGACCACGCCGTCGTCGCCCGTGGACCTCCAGCTGACCGTCGCGTCGCCCGCGCCGGCCGCCCCCGGCGCGTCGATCGGCTGGACCGTCACCGTCACGAACGGCAGCGCGGCCGGGTCGTCCGGCAGCGTCGCGTCCTTCCCGGTACCGAGCGGGGTGACGGACGTCGTCCCGCCGGTCGGCTGCACCGTGACCAGCGGCGTCGTGCAGTGCGTCACCGGCCCCCTGGCCGCCGGCGCGAGCGACACCTTCACCTTCTCGGCGACCGCCCCGCCGGCGGGTGCCACCTCCGCGAGCTCGACCGTGACGATCGTCGGCAACGAGCTCGACCCGGTCCCCGGTACCGCGACGCTCACCGTCGCGCCGCTGCCCACCCACCTGACCTCGACGGGCGTCGGCACGACGCCGCAGACCGTCACCGTCGCCGTCCCCGCCGGCGGCACCGTCACGCTGCTCGACGCCGACGGCGAGCCCACCACCGCCGTCACGGTCGCCGGCCAGGGCACCTACGGGCTGGACCCGGCCAGCGGCGTCATCACGTTCACGCCGGTGCTCGGCTTCGCCGACACCGCCGACCCCGTGGACTTCACGGTCACCGGCCCGGCGGGCAGCACCACCGGCGACTACACCCCGACGGTCACGGCCCCCGCGGCCCCCGTCGTCGGCGACCTGACGACGTCGGGCGTCTCCCCCGCGCCCCAGACGGCGACGACGGCCCCCCTCCCGGAGGGCGGCTCGATCACGCTGCTCGACGCCGACGGCAACCCCGCCACGAGCGTCACCGCCACCGGCCAGGGGACGTACGCACTGGCGTCGGGCGTCATCACGTTCGTCCCGGAGCCGCTCTACACCGGCACCGCGACCGGTGTGACCTACCGCGTCACCGACGCGTACGGGCAGTCCGACACCGCGACCTACACCCCGACGGTCCTCGCGCCCGCCGGACCGGTCGCGACGCCGCTGACGTCGACGGGTGTCGCGCCCGCCGCGCAGTCCCCCGCCGCCCCGGTCACCATCCCGCCGAGCGGCGCCGTCACCCTGCTCGACGCCGACGGCGACCCCGCCACCAGCGTCACGGTGACAGGGCAGGGCACGTACACGGTGGACGCCGGCACCGGCGTACTCACCTTCACGCCGGCCGCGGGCTACACCGGCACCGCGACGCCCGTCGACTACCGCGTCACCGACGGCTACGGGCAGACCGCGACGTCGACGTACACCCCGACGGTGACGGCCCCTGCGCTCGTCGCGCCCGACCGGACGACGACCGGCCCGGGCCCGCTGCCGCAGTCGACCACGCTCCCGGTGCCCGCCGGCGGGTCGATCAGCCTGGTCGACGGGGCTGTTCAGGTCACGACCGTGACGGTCGCGGACGAGGGCACGTACGTGCTCGACGCGGCCAGCGGCACCGGCACCGTGACGTTCACGCCGGTGATGGGCTTCGTCGGCACGGCCGCGCCCGTGACCTACGTCGTCGTCGACGAGTACGGCACCGTCGCCTCGGCCACCTACACGCCGACCGTCACCCCGCCCGCACCCCCCGTCGGGCCGGACCTGGCCTCCAGCGGCCCGGTCGTCACCCCCCAGCAGACGACGGCGCCCGTCCCGGCGGGCGGCTCGATCACGCTGCTCGACGCCGACGGCGACCCCGCCACGACGGTCACGGTGCCCGGTGCGGGCACCTACGTGCTCGACCCGGCCACCGGGACGATCGTCTTCACACCGGCCTTCGGCTTCGCCGGCACGCCGCCCGCCGTCCCCTACCGGGTGACGGACGCCTACGGCCAGTCCGCCGACGGCGCCTACGCGCCCGCCGTCGTGCCGCCGGCACCCCCGGCCGCTCCCGCGGAGACCACGACCGGCATCGGCACGGACCCGCACGTCACGGGGGTCACGGTCCCGGAGGGCGGCTCGGTCTCGCTGCTCGACGCCGACGGCCACCCGGTGAGGGTCGTGACGGTCCCGGGCCAGGGCACGTTCACCCTGGACCCGACGACCGGGGCGATCGGGTTCGAGCCCGAGCTGGGCTTCCACGGTCCCGGCTCGGTCCCCGTCCGGGTGACCGATGCCTACGGCCAGTCCACCGACGGCACCTACACGCCGACGGTGCAGCGCCCGGCGGCACCCGGGGCACCGGCCATGACGTCCGGCGGGGCAGCCGGCACCCCGCAGTCGCCGCAGACCACCGTCCCGCTGCCCCCCGGCGGCTCGGTCCAGCTGGTCGACGCGGCGGGCAACCCCGCGGTCTCCGTGACGGTTCCCGGCCAGGGCACCTACACCGTCGACCCGGCGAGCGGAGCCCTCACGTTCACGCCCGTGCCGGGCTTCGCGGGGCCGGCGATCGCCGTCGTCTACCGGGTCACCGATGCGTACGGGCAGTCCACCGACGGGACGTACACGGCGCTGGTCGCCCCTGCCGCCGCGCCGCCCGACCTGGCCGTGACGGGCGCGACGTTCACCGGCCTCGTGCCGCTCGCCGCCGGACTGCTCCTGGGCGGCCTGGTCCTGCTGCTCGCCTCCCGACGCCGCGGGACGTCCCCAGCGGCCGTGTCCCGCTAGTCGGCCCAGCCCGCGTGCGGGTGCTGGCGCGTCAGTCCGCGACCAGCACCCGCACCGGCTCGTCGTCACGGCGGTCGCCGGGCCAGAAGCCCACGTGCCGACCGCCCAGCTCGACCACGGCGAACGGGACCGCGACCTCCGGCACCCGCTCCCACGTGCCGTCGGCTCCCGCCTGCCACAGGACGGGCAGCGGGCTGACCGCCGCCGCGTCCTCCTGGAAGCCGTAGCCGACGGCGAAGCGCTCGACGGACCCGCCCACCCGGGCGCTCGTCACCGTCGCCGCCATGCCGACCTCGCCGTCCGCCCCACCGCTCGCGCCGAGCAGCCGCCACGTCGAGCCGTCGACCGACGTCCAGGCCACGACGCCCGACCTGACCGCCTCGCACCGGCCCACCGCCACGTACCCCTCAGCGTCGGCGAGCGCCGCCACCATGCGGCAGCCCTCGGCGCCCTCGGGCTGCGCGGCCGTCCACGTCAGCCCGTCGGCGGACGTCCAGACGGCGGCGGTCGGCACGTAGTCGCCGCCGGGGTCGGCCCCGAGGGCGATCGCGCCGCCGTCAGGCCCCCCCAGGACCACGTCGATGCTCGTGTCGTCGAATCGGTCGTCGCCGACCTGCTCCCAGGTGATGCCGTCCGTCGTCGTCCACAGCGTCGCATCCCAGTGGTCGCCCTCCACCGCCGACTCGTGGTGCACCACAGCCGTGACCCGGTCCCCGACGACCGCCAGGGCATCCACCCGTCCGACCGCGCCGTCGGCGCGCTGCGTGGGCACCTCCGACCACGTCACCCCGTCCACCGACCGGTACAGGCCGGACCCGGCCGCGTAGAAACCGTGCGGCGCCACGACCACCGACTCCAGGCACGCCAGCTCGCCCTCCCTCGGCCCCGGGCCCGACGCCACCGCCCAGCCGGTCACGTCGTCCGACACCCAGGCCGGGAACGTCGGGCCCCCCACCTGGTCCGCTGCGCACCCGACGGCGACGGCCCGGCCGCCCGCGGTCACCGCCCCGGTCACGTGGACCGCCCCGAACACCTCCGGGTCGACGCCCGCGTCGGACCAGCCCTCGAGCACCGCGCGTGGCGTCGGCC
>JAEWQZ010000237.1 GCA_023460255.1 Actinomycetes bacterium | reverse complement strand
CAACGTCGCCGCGCTGGCGACCGGCGGGCGCCTCGAGGTGATCGGCCTCCAGCAGGGGCGGCGCGGCGAGCTCGACCTGGCCGGCCTCATGGCCCGGCGGGGTCGGCTGCACGCCGCGACCCTGCGCGCCCGCCCGTACGCCGAGAAGGCCGCGATCGTCGCCGCCGTGCGCGAGCACGTGTGGCCGATGGTCGCCGACGGGCGCGTGCGGCCCGTCGTGCACGAGCGCATCCCGCTGGCCGACGGCGCACGGGCGCACCGCCTGCTCGAGTCGGGGCAGGTGTTCGGCAAGCTCGTGCTCGTGCCCTGAGGGGCTCCGGGCGGTACCGGCGTCCGCGAGCGGGACGTCGTCAGGCGTCGAGCATCCCCCGGGCCAGCGCCGGGGCGAGCGCCGGCGTCAGCGGCAGCCGCGGGATCAGCGTCGCCTGGACCGTGTGGTAGACGTCCGGCTTGCCCGACCACGTGCCGCGGGACACCTCGAGGTCCGGCCCGAGCTCGTGCCACCACGAGCCGCCGTCCAGGTCGCAGAAGCTCTCGGCGGCATGGTCCCACCAGAGGCGGTACCAGCCGTCGTAGCTCGGGTCGAAGGTGATGGAGTACAGGGCCGCGGCGGCGGCGATCCCCTCGCACACCACCCAGTTCATCCGCTCCCGGACGACGGGCCGCCCCTGCCAGTCGACCGTGTAGACGAAGCCGGGTGCACCGTCGACCGACCAGCCCTCCCGGACCGCGGCGTCGAACAGGGCCGACGCGTCGGGCAGCAGCCACTCCGGCGCCGCGCGCCCGCGCTGGGTGATCGCCGACCGCACGTGCAGCGTGAGCCGCGACCACTCGAGCCAGTGCCCGATGGTCGCACCGTAGGGCCGGAACGCGTGCGCGGGCTCCTCGAGGTTGTAGTCGAGCTGCGCCTCCCAGCGGGGGTCGAAGTGCTCGGGGATGCGCCAGTCGTTGTCCCGTGCGAAGGCGTGCACGACACGCTCGGTGATCCGCAACGCCCGGTTCAGCCAGACGTCGTCGCCCGTGACGTCGGCGGCGGCGAGGTACGCCTCGACCGTGTGCATGTTCGCGTTGACGCCGCGGTACTCCTCTTGTTCTGTGAACGCGCGGTCCCAGGACTCGGTGACCATGCCGGCGTCGTCGTCCCAAAAGTGCTTCGCCTGGACGGCAAGGGCCTCGGTGAGGAGCTCGCGGGCGCCGGGGCGGCCCGCCGCGGCGGCGCTCGAGGCGGCGAGGACGACGAAGGAGTGCGGGTACGCGGCCTTGCCGTCGTCGACGGGCCCGTCCGGGCCGACGACGGAGAACCAGCCACCGTGCTCGGCGTCGCGGAAGGTCTCGGTCAGGGCCCGCACGCCGTGGTCGACGAGCGGCCCGCACCCCGGCCGGCCGAGGAGGGTGCCGAGGGCGAAGACGTGCGTCATCCGGCAGGTGACCCACAGCGGGAGGTGGCGCGCGGCGTCGACAGTGCCGGCGTCGTCGAGCCAGCCGAACCCGCCGGGCACCGCGGACGCGCGGGCGAAGCCGAGCAGGCGGTCCGTCTCGGACTCCAGCCAGCGCGTGTGGGCGGCGGACGTGAGCCAGGCCATGCGGTCCTCCCGGGGCTGCCACGAGGGGCGTCGCCGCGCGCGACGTCGCTCGCGCCACGCTACCGGCGGGACGGGTCGGCGGCGGGCACGGCCTGCCGTCAGAATGGGGGCATGAGCGAACCCACCGCGCCCAGGACGCCGCCGGCCGAGCCCGAGCCGGACCTGGACGACGACGCGGTCGACCCCACTGACCCGGCGGGCATGATCGGCCAGCCTGCGAAGATCATGCGCATCGGCACGATGATCAAGCAGCTGCTCGAGGAGGTCCGCTCGGCGCCCCTGGACGATGCGGCCCGCGGCCGGCTGGCCGAGGTGCACGAGCGCTCGTTGCGCGAGCTCGAGGACGGCCTGTCCCCCGAGCTGGTGGCGGAGCTGCACCGGATCACGCTGCCCTTCGCCGAGGAGGGACAGCCGTCCGACGCCGAGCTGCGGATCGCCCAGGCCCAGCTCGTGGGCTGGCTCGAGGGCCTCTTCCACGGGCTCCAAACGGCGCTGGTCGCCCAGCAGATGAGCACCCAGGCCCAGCTCGCGCAGATGCGCCGCGCACTGCCGCCCGGCGTCATCGTGGCGCAGGGCCAGCCCGTCCCGCAGGCCTCCGACGCCGACGACGAGCGCGGGCCCGGCCAGTACCTCTGAGGCCCCTCCGTACTCTCGGCCAGGTCGGGGCCGGAGAGCCTAGGCCGCCTCGGCGGCGCCGGCGGGCGGCTCCGGGGGCGGCGGCGTCCGACGCGTGGTGAGGGCGATCGCCGCCGAGACGAGGACGAGCCCGGCCACGTCGGCCGGCCCAGGGAGCTGCTGCAGCGCCACCGCCCCGACGACCATCGCGCTCGCCGGCAGCAGCGCGAGCAGCACCGCGAACGTCGCCGCCGACACGCGCGGGAGCACCACCTGCTCGACCGCGTACGGCACGACGGAGGACAGCAGGGCGACGCCGACGACGAGCCCGGCCGTCTCCCAGGAACCGAACGCCTCGACACCGAGCGGGGCCAGCAGCGGCGCGAGCACGACGGCGCCGGCGGCCATCGCGAGGGCGAGCCGGGTGACGCCGTCGCCGGCCAGCGCCACGCGCCGGCCCAGCACGATGTACCCGCCCCAGCAGGCCGCGGCCGCGAGGATGAACCCGAGCCCGACGGCGGCATCGGGCCCGCTGACCAGGGTCACGCCGGCCAGGAGCACGACGCCGACCGCCGCGAGGGCCACGCCGACGCGCTCCCGGCGCCCGGCGCCGGTGAGCGCGGCCACCGTCACGGGCCCCACGAACTCGATGGCCACGGCCGTGCCGAGCGGCAGACGCTCGATCGCCAGGTAGAAGGTGACGTTCATCAGCGCGAGCACGACGCCGAACGCGACCGCCGCGCCGAGGTCGCGGCGCGTCCAGGCGAGCCGCCACGGTCTGCGCCACGCGACGAGCAGCACCGCCGCCGCCGCGATCCGGGCCCACCCGACGCCGGCGGCCGGGATCGTCGCGAAGAGCCCGACCGCGAGCGCCGCGCCGACGTACTGGCCGATGCCCGAGACGACGAACAGGGCCGGGGCGGGCGTGCGCCCGGCAAGCCGGCCCAGCGAGGTCACGGGCCCAGGCTAGGGCGCGCCGCGGCGTCGGGTCGCCCCCCCGGCGTCCGCGCACCCACAGCCGCTCTTGTGAACCGAGTGGCCCAAGTGGCTGGTGTGACGTCACACCAGCCTCATCCGTCCCATCCGCACCAGGAGCGGCGGTGCGTGCACGTGCCGGGGCGGCACGGGGCAGGGGTGCACCGGCCCGCCGACCGACGGGCAGACGCATCGCGGGGCCCCGGGGGGCCACCTCCCCCGGAGCCCCGCGCTCGCGCAGGCTCAGCCCTTGACGG
>JAEWQZ010000236.1 GCA_023460255.1 Actinomycetes bacterium | reverse complement strand
GGGGGGGGGGCCCCCCCGGCGGCCCGGGGGGGGGGCCCCACGCCGAAGTCGCGGGGGCGGACCCGCGCCCAGACGAGCTTGCCCTCGCCGGACGGCCGCCACCCCCAGTCGCCGAGGCGCTCGACGATCCGCATGCCGAAGCCGCCGATCCGTCCCGGGTGCCCGTCGGTGGTCACGGGCGGCGCCGGGTTGGCGTCCTCCACCTCGATCCGGATGCCGTCGCCGGTGTCGTACAGCCGCAGCACCACGTGCCCCCAGCCGTGCATGACGGCGTTCGCGACCAGCTCGGAGACCACCAGCTCGGCGCTCGACGCCCCCGGCACGCCCCACGCCTGGCACGTCGTCACCACCGCGTGGCGGGCCCGGCCGATCGATGCCGGCTCGCTCGGCAGGGACCAGCGCCGACGCCGGGGCGCACCGCCACCGCCGGGCTCCCCGGCCGGGCCCGGGACCCGCACGACGACGACGGCGACGTCGTCCTCGGGCGCGTCGGCCAGGCGCGAGAGGAGGTCCTCGCCGATCCCCGCGGCGTCGGTGGGCCCGAGGCCGGCACCCACGGACATGAGGGTCTCGAGCCCGTCGCGCAGCGGCCTGTCGCGACGCTCGATGAGCCCGTCCGTGTAGAGCACGAGCACGTCGCCGGGCGTCAGGTGCGTCGAGGCCGTGGCCCGGCCGCCGGACACGAACCCGACGAGCCCGCCGCCCGCGCCGTCGAGCCGCTCCGCGACCCCGTCACGCAGCACGAGCGGCGGCAGGTGCCCGGCCCGTGAGTACCTGAGGGTCCACCCGTCCGGCTCGCGGGTCAGCGTCGCCAGCACCATGCTGGCCGAGCGGGGCAGGCGCATGCCCGCGACGAGCTGGTCCACACGGTCCAGCACCGCGCCGGGCTCGACGACCTCGTAGGTGTACGAGCGGACCACCGACCGGAGCTGGCCCATCGCCGCGGCGGCCTCGACGTCGTGCCCGACGACGTCCCCGACGACCACGCCGACGACGTCGGGGGAGACCTGGAGCACGTCGAACCAGTCCCCGCCGACCTGGGCGTGGCCCGAGCTCGGCGCGTAGTACGTCCAGACGTCGAGGTCACGCACGTCGGCCTGCTCGGGCAGCATGGCGCGCTGGAGCGTCTCGGCGAGGCGGTGCTCGCGCTCGTAGAGCCGCACGTTCTCGATGGCCATGCCGACGCGCCGCACGACGAGGTGGAGCACCGTGCGGTCGTGCTCGTCGAGCCCCGCCAGCCCAGGCCCGCGCCGTGGCACGGTGGCGAGCACGCCGAGCACGCGCCGGCGCCCGCCGATGGGGTGCAGGACGACGGCGTCCACGCCGTCCGAGCGCACCGACGTCGAGCTCAGCCGACGCACGAGCGCCGACGTCACGGGCCCGTCGGGGTCGGTCAGCCGGAGCTCGATCGGGCCCTCCACCACGCCGTCGAGCAGGTCCCGGACCACGTCCGGCTCGGCAGCGCCCACGGGCGCCCCTGCGCGCCGACCCGCCGTGGCGCGGGACGTGCCGCTGCGCACCGAGTCGATGCCGTCCGCCGCCCTCAGCCCGCCCTCGTCGACGAAGAAGCCCGCCCACGCGACCACCTCGACCTGGAGGAGGGCGGCGATCTCCCGCAGGACGTACGGGTCGTCGACGTCGCCGAGGATCTCCGAGACCTGCGCGACCAGCGCCAGGCCGTGGCGCGCTCGGCGCTCGGCCTCGATCGACTGCTCCTGCTCGTCGGCGTGGGTCACCTGGTCGGTGACGTCGACCTGGATCCCGACCCAGTGGGTGACGTGTCCGGCGTCGTCGGTCACGGGCGAGACCGACACCTGGTTCCAGAACGGTGCGCCGTCGCGGCGGTAGTTGAGGACCGTCTGGGTGGTGCTGCGCCCGTCGCGCACCGCCTCGCCGATCCGGGCGGCGACCACCCGGTCGGTCTCGGGGCCGTGCAGGATGTTGGGTCCGCGCCCGACCACCTCCGCCAGCGGGTAGCCGGTCGTGCGCGTGAAGGCGTCGTTCACCCAGACGATCGGGGCGCCCCGGGCCGCCTCGGTGATGACGATGGCCACGTCGGTGGCGCGCAGGGCACGCTCACGGACCTCGGCGAGCGCGTCACGAGGAGGCCCGGTCGCGTCGGGATTGACCACCACCACCTCCGATCGTCTAGCGTTCGCACAGACGCCACCCGGGCGCCGTGCACATGCTGCGGAGCCCGCCCTGCCCGGCCGATCGGGGGAACGACGTGCCAGACGGTGACGAGCGGACGAGCGGGTCTGACCCGACGGCGCCCGAGCAGAGTCGCACATCCGTCGGCGAGCCGCAGGTCGAGATGGCCGAGGACGCTGCCGCGCCACGGGTCCGTCCCGAGCCCGCCTCCGTCCACGTGATCGTCCTCGCCGACCGTACCCGGATCGTGGTCTCCGGCGAGATCGACGCCGACCTCGCGCCCGACCTCCAGCAGGCCACCGCCGACGCCGAGGCGACGGGCCTGCCGATCGAGGTCGACGCCCAGCACGTGACCTTCATGGACTCCTCGGGCATCGCCTTCCTGGCCCGCCTCGCCGCGCGCAGCGCGGAGCGCGTCCGGGTGCTCAACGCACCCGAGCCCGTGCGCTTCCTGCTGGACGTGACGCGGATCGGCGAGCTCCTCGACCTCGTGCACGCGCCGGCCACCGACACGCCGTCAACCGACCTGCCGGCCACCGAGGTGCCGGTGCCGTCGGGCGGCGACGCGCCCGTCGCGGGCGTCGGCGATCCCGACGACGCCGCCTGAGCCGCTCCCCCACGGTGACCACACGACGGCGCCCGCCACCGCGCGGGTGACGGGCGCCGTCGTGAACGTGCCTGCCGGACGGGTCAGCGGATCTTCTGCCCCGCGGACCGCAGCTGTGCGCACGCCTCGGCGATGCGCGCGGCCATGCCGGCCTCGGCGAGCTTGCCCCAGGCGCGCGGGTCGTAGGTCTTCTTGTTGCCGACCTCGCCGTCGATCTTCAGCACGCCGTCGTAGTTCTTGAACATGTGCTCGACGACCGGGCGCGTGAACGCGTACTGGGTGTCGGTGTCGATGTTCATCTTGATGACGCCGTTGTCGACGGCCTCGGCGATCTCCTCCGCGGTGGAGCCGGAGCCGCCGTGGAAGACCAGGTCGAAGGGCTTGTCCTTGCCGAGGCTCGCGCCGACGGCGTCCTGGATCTCCTTGAGGATGGCCGGGCGGAGCTTGACGGCACCGGGCTTGTAGACGCCGTGCACGTTGCCGAAGGTCAGGGCCGTCAGGTAGCGGCCCTTCTCGCCCGAGCCGAGCTCCTGCACGGTCTTCAGGCCGTCCTCGACCGTCGTGTAGAGCTTCTCGTTGATGGCGGCCTCGTGGCCGTCCTCCTCGCCGCCGACGACGCCGACCTCGATCTCGAGGATGGTCCGCGCGGCCTGCGAGAGCTCGAGGAGCTCGGCGGCGATGACGAGGTTCTCGTCGAGCGGGATGTCCGAGCCGTCGAACATGTGCGACTGGAAGGTGGGCAGCTTGCCCTCCTTGACCTGCTGCGCCTCGAGCGCGAGGAGCGGGCGCACCCAGCTGTCGAGGTTCTTCTTCACGCAGTGGTCGGTGTGCAGGGCGACGGTCACGGGGTAGCCCTTGGCGACCTCCGCGGCGTAGGCCGCGAGGGCGAGCGTGCCGGCGACGCGGTCCTTGATCGTCGCGCCCGACGCGTACTCCGCGCCGCCGACCGAGACCTGGATGATGCCGTCCGACTCGGCCTCCGCGAAGCCCTGCAGCGCCGCGGTGAGCGTCTGCGAGGAGGTGACGTTGACGGCGGGGTACGCGAAGGAACCGGCCTTCGCGCGGTCGAGCATCTCGACGTAGACCTCGGGGGTGGCGATGGCCATGAAGACTCCCTGATGTTCGTGGGTGGGTTCGCGCCCATCGTCCCACGGAACGGGCCGGACGACGGCGGGACCTGTGGCCACCCGGCCGCGCACGAAAATGCTTCGACCGCACCGGCACCCCGCACGTACGTTCGACTCATGGATCGCCCGATGTGGGAGCTGTACGCCGTCCTCCGCCCCCTGACCACCACGCCCGAGCCGACCGGCCCGCGCGCATCCCGGCGCGCCCACCGGCGGGCCGTCGCCGAGCGTCGCGCCGAGTACGACCGCGTCGTCGC
>JAEWQZ010000235.1 GCA_023460255.1 Actinomycetes bacterium | reverse complement strand
GCCCCGCGGGGTGCGGGCGCCGCGCCGGCGTGCGCGCGGTCGGGAGGCGGCCGCGATGTCGGCCCGCCGGTACTCGAGCTCCGCGTCGTACGCGGGTCCCCACAGAGCAGTCATGTCGCCCTCCTTGTCGATGCCTCAACACTCGTGCTGAGGCCCGGCGGTGCGGATCGGGCGGATGACCGGTTCTGTGGCCCCGGTCACGTCTGAGGTGGGCCTAAGGCACCTCAGACGGCGGTGCGGGCGTGCTGCGCCCGCCTCAGGGTTCGGTTGTCGCGCCCGCGGCGGCGTAGCGCTGCTGGGCGCGGGCGCGCTTCTTGGCGGCCTCGACCTCGCGGTCCCGGGGTGGGGCGGCGGTGACCAGGCTCGCCAGGAGGTGCATGGTCGCGTGCGCCACCTCGTCGACGGCGCGCTCGAAGGCCTCGGCGTTGGCGCGCGACGGGCGTGTGGTGCCCGCGATCTTGCGGACGTACTGGAGGGCGGCGGCGCGCACCTCGTCGTCGGTCACGGCGGGCTCGAGGTTGTGCAGCGTGTGGATGCTCCGGCACATGGCTCGACCGTAATTCCCGGTGGCGGCCGGGCCAAGGGGTGCGGACGGTGCCGGCGCCCCGACGGGCCGGTCAGGCGAACGCGGGCGCCGGGGTCGCGACCTCGCGCGCCGCCGTCAGCAGCGCGCGGGTGAAGGCGACCGGTGCGTGGGTGTTGACGTCGTGACCCGCGCGACGGACGACGGTGAGGCGCGAGCCCGGACGAGCGGCGACGAGACGCCGTTCACCGAAGCGCAGCACGTCCCAGCGTCCGTTGACGAACCAGACGGGCACCGGGACGGCGAGGCGGCGCAGGTCCGCGAGGGAGGAGTGGCCGTGCAGGGCGGTCAGCATGTCCGTCACGACGTGCCACGTCCCTGTCGCCTTGCGCAGCACCCGTGCCACCAGCGGCGAGACCCTGGAGTACGCGCGCAGCGGCCAGCCGCGGATCTCGGTGGAGCAGCCGGACAGGATCACGCCCGCCACCGAGCCCTCGTGCCGCGCGGCGTACGCGAGCGACGTGTAGCCACCGAGCGAGAGCCCCACCAGCAGGGGCGGGGTCGGCGACCGGCGGACCGCCTCGTCGATCGCGGCGAGCGCGCTGTCGAGCGTGAACCGCTCGCCGGCTCGTCGACCGTGCCCGGGGAGGTCGACGGTCGAGCACGGGTGGCCCAGGCGGGTCAGCGCGGCCACCTGGTGCATCCAGATGGCCGACGACGTGCGCACCCCGTGCACGAAGACCACCGGCGCAGCAGGCGTGGTCGGGGTGTGGGGCACAAGGGGGCGAACACCGCGGCCGCGCGGTCAATTCCGCGACGACCGGGTGAAGGCCGCCGACGGCCGTCCCGGGCGCGTCGTCCCGGGCACGCCGTGGGCACGGCCGGGTGGGGCGCGAACGGGTGCGCGTGGGCGTGGGCCAGACTTGTGCCATGAGCAGCGAGTCGGAGCAGCCGGTCAGCGCGGCCCTGCGGGACGCCAAGGCGCGCGCGAGGTCGACCCACTACACGGTGGGCACCCTCCAGCGCGACCCCGACGGCACCGTCTGGCTCGAGTGCTCCTGCGGCACGGTGCTGCGCAACGGTCCCACCTGGACCCTCGACGAGCACGTGCGGCTGCACCGGGCCGAGGCGAAGTACCTCGAGCTCTCCGCGGCGGCCCCGCCGGGCATCCCTCGGCTCATCGAGCCGCGCTACTGACGACCGGCGCTGACGACCGGCGCTGACGACCGGCGCTGACGACCGCCGGCGACCCGGCCCGCTCCCGCAGCCCCGCCCGACGCGCGCCCGGCCCGAGACGCACCCGTGGGCCCGGCCTCGACGACCGTGACGGACGCGGGTGAATTGTCCGTGCTCGCCATACCTCACCCGTCGCTCGGCGCGCCGGTGGTGCCGTTGGGGTGCACCCTGGGAAGGTGCTGTCGGTGCCGGCACGATCGACGAGCGGAGGGAGCGGAGATGAGCGGTGACCCCGCCCGTCGCACCCCCACCGGCCGCTCGCTGCGCCTCGTCGGTTCCACCGACCGGGTGGAGCAGGAGAACGTCGCCCCCGAGGACGACCTCTCGCTCGAGCTCCCGCCGCAGCGCCGGTCGGTCGCGGTCGGGCGGCACTGGGTCGTCCGCGTGGCCGCGGCGTCGGGCGTGACGGGGATGGCCAACCAGGTCGTCGAGCTGCTCTCCAGCGAGGTGCTCGCCAACGCCGTCCTGCACGGGGCGGCCGAGCGGCCCATCCGGATCGAGTTCGAGTCCGAGGACCACACCGTCCGGGTGTCGGTGACGGACAGCGTCCCCACCCGGCCCGTCGTCCTCCACCCGGAGCCGATCGCCCCCGCGGGGCGCGGGATGGCGATCGTCGAGGCGATGTCCCACCGCTGGGGCGTGGCCGAGCACCCCGCCGGTGGCAAGACCGTCTGGTTCGAGATCGACCTCGACGAGTACTGAGCGCGGGGGCCGGGCGTCCGCGCCGGGCGCCGGAGGGGCCGGGGCCCGGAGGAGGGCCGACGCCCGGAGGATGCCTGGCTGCCACCTGTGCGGCCGCTGAGCGGGACCTGTGAGCTGCTCGGTGGCGCCGCGCGTCGGGGGGTCCGCGGGACGAAGTGCCCATCGCGCGGACGGCCGCGGACGCCCACAATGGGCGCGCCGGTCCCGTCGCCCGGTCACGACCAGGAGGATCGCCGCATGCCCGACGTTCGGTCGCGCCCGAGCCTGCTGCGGGCACTCCTCGCCCTGCTCGGCGTGCTCGTCGCCGTCGTGGCGCCCGCCGCAGCGGCCGCCGCCGACCCGCTCGCCGCGCCGTCCGACCAGCGGCTCGCCGAGCAGCCGACCCGGCCGCTCACCACCGCCGCCGGCGACGAGACGGTCGAGATCACGCTCTACTACGGCAACACGTGCCCCAAGTGCGAGGCCGAGCGCGAGTGGCTCGACGGCCTCGCCGACGAGTACGACATCGCCCTGACCGAGTACGAGGTCTACGCGGACTCCGGCAACCGCGAGCTGTTCGTCGCGGCCGGTGAGGACCTCGGCTTCGACGCGAGCGGCGTCCCTGTGACGATCATCGACCGGCGCGTCTGGATCGGCTGGACGGACCCGATCCGCGACGACGTCGCCGACGCCATCGACCTCGCCTCCCGCGGCGAGCCGGTGCCCTCCGGCGTCTACGGCAAGCCCGGGACCGGCACGTGCGCGGCCGACGAGCTCGCGTGCGCGCCTGACGAGACGGGCGCGGAGATCGACGTGCCGTTCCTCGGCACCCTCTCGCTGGACAACCGGAACCTGCTCGTCTCGACGCTCATCATCGGCTTCGTCGACGGCGTGAACCCGTGCTCGCTGTGGGTCATCTCCGTGCTGCTGACGATCGTCGTGCGGACCGCCTCGCGGCGGCGCGTGGTCGCGATCGGCACGACGTTCCTGCTGGTCACGGCCGCGATGTACGCGCTGTACATGGCCGGCATCTACTCGGCGCTGACGGTCGTCGGCTTCCTGGGGTGGATCCAGGTCGTCGTCGGGATCGCCGCCGGGATCTTCGCCGTCGTGAGCATCAAGGACTACTTCGCGTTCAAGAAGGGCCTGTCGTTCACGATCTCCGACTCCGCCAAGCCGGGCATCTACCAGCGGGTGCGCGCCGCGGCGGGCCACCACAAGCTCGCCCCGGCGCTGGCCGCGACGGTCGCCCTCGGTGTCGCCGTGTCCCTGCTCGAGACCCCCTGCACCGCCGGCTTCCCGGTGCTGTGGACGGGCCTGCTCCAGGCCAACGGCGTGGGCTTCGCGGAGTCCGCGGCCCTGTTCGTGGCCTACATGGTCCCGTTCCTGATCGACGAGATGATCGTCTTCGGGATCGCCGTCGTCACGATGCGGGCGGCGAAGATGCAGGAGAAGCACGGCGAGCTGCTCAAGCTCTTCGCCGGCGTGACGATGCTGGCCCTCGCGATCGTCATGGTGGTCGACCCCGAGCTCATGCAGAGCCCCGTGATCGCCGCCGCCCTCTTCGCGGCCGCCTTCCTCCTCGCCTGGGGCGTGCACCTGGTCACGACGCGGGGCCGCAAGGACCGCGCGGCGCGGACCGAGCGCGCGGAGCGTGGCGAGCAGGCCGTCTCGGAGACCTGACACGACGATCGGCCCGGCTCCGCGGGGAGCCGGGCCGATCGCCTCACC
>JAEWQZ010000234.1 GCA_023460255.1 Actinomycetes bacterium | reverse complement strand
GCGTGCGACTGGGCCTGCCGCGCCAGCCCGACGACGGCCCGGTCCGCCTGGAACTGCGCGAAGCTCGTCTCGAGCACCTCACGGGCCCGCTCGCGGCCCACCTGGGCGACGAGGTTGACCGCCATGTTGTACGTCGGCCGGAAGCTGGAGCGCAGCGGGTACGTGCGTCGCGACGCCAGTCCCGCCAGGGCCACCGGGTCCAGACCTCCGTGGTCCACGACGACCGCGTGCCCCTCCACGTCGATCCCTCGGCGGCCGGCCCGGCCCGTGAGCTGCGTGTACTCCCCTGGCGTGATCTCGGCGTGCCCGGAGCCGTCCCACTTCGTCAGGCGGTCCAGCACCACCGACCGCGCGGGCATGTTGATCCCGAGGGCGAGGGTCTCGGTGGCGAACACGACCTTGACGAGCCCCCGCGAGAACAGCTCCTCCACCGTCTCCTTGAACAGCGGCAGCAGGCCGGCGTGGTGGGCCGCGATCCCGCGCTCGAGCCCCTGGAGCCAGTCCCAGTAGCCGAGCACCGCCAGGTCCTGCGCGGGTACCACGGCGCACCGCTCCTCGACGGTCGCGCGGATCTCGGCGGCCTGGGCCGGCGTCGTCAGGCGCAGGCCGGCATCCAGGCACTGGGCCACCGCGGCGTCGCAGCCGGCCCGGGAGAAGACGAAGAAGATCGCCGGCAGCAGTGCCTCGCGGTCGAGGACGTCCACCACGGCGAAGCGCGGGGGCGGGCGCCGGCCCGACGACGTCCCGACCGGTCTGCGGCCAGGACGGCCTCTGCCTCCCCGGTCCGCCGGGCCGGAGCGCGACGGCCCACCGGCCCGATCCTGGCGGCGCAGGTCCACCACGAGGTCCGGGTTGATGGGCGGGTCGCTGCCGGGTGCCGTGGGGTCGACGTGCGCCGCGTAGAGGTCGAAGAGACCGTCCCTGGTCATCACGTGCTGCCACAGCGGGACGGGACGCGTCTCCGAGACCACGACTGCTGTGTCGCCCCGGACCATGGTCAGCCAGTCCCCGAACTCCTCGGCGTTGGACACGGTGGCCGACAGGGAGATCAGCTGCACGTCCGCCGGCAGGTGGATGATCACTTCCTCCCACACGGGGCCGCGGAACCTGTCGGCGAGGTAGTGCACCTCGTCCATCACGACGAACGCGAGGCCGTCGAGGGTCGTCGAGCCCGCGTAGAGCATGTTGCGCAGGACTTCGGTGGTCATCACGACCACCGGCGCCTCGCCGTTGACGGTGGTGTCCCCGGTGAGCAGTCCCACGCGGTCGGCGCCGTGCCGCCGGACCAGGTCCGCGTACTTCTGGTTGGACAGGGCCTTGATCGGCGTCGTGTAGAACGCCTTGCGCCCCTGGGCGAGGGCGAGGTGCACGGCGAACTCGCCGACGACCGTCTTGCCCGCACCCGTCGGCGCCGCCACCAGCACGCCGCGGCCGCCCTCCAGCGCGACGCACGCCTCCACCTGGAACGGGTCGAGCTCGAAGTCCAGCTCCGCGGCGAAGCCGGCCAGGGCGCTGCGCGCGACGGCGGCCCGGAGCCGGGCAGCCGCGTACCGCTCGGCGGGGGTGGACATGGGCCCAGCGTAGGCACGCCTGGGGACGGGCGCGGGTCGCCGCGCAGCCCGGACGGCTACGCGAGGAGGCGCACGGCCCCGGGTCGTACCTCCACCCGGAGCGGCAGGGGGCCGATCCGCTCGCCGTCGGCGAAGGCGGCGGGCGGCGTCGGGCCGACCGGGCTGTGCTCGATGAGAAGGCTCGTGGTGCGCAGCACCGTGCACGCCGCGTGCCGGACGTGCGTGCCCCGGTAGACCCGGGGGAAGATCCCGAGGAGCTCGCGACGGCTCAGCGGCCCCGCGATGACGACGTCGAGCAGCCCGTCGTCCATGCGCGAGTCCGGCGCGATCCGCATCCCGCCACCGAAGAGGGTGCCGTTCGCCACCGCCACGAGGGTCCCGGTGGACTCCCACGTCTCGTCGTCCAGGGTGATCCGGTACCCGTAGGGCCGGAAGCGACGCAGCTCGGTGAGGAGCCCCCGCACGTACCGTCCACCGCCGCGGGGCCAGGTCAGCGCGTTCGCGCGGGCGTTGACCGCCGCGTCGACCCCGCAGGACAGCACGCCGATGTACCACTCGTGCGCGCTGTAGTCCGGTGGGCCGACCACCACCGCGTCCACGGCCCGTCCGCCGGTCTCCAGACCACGCTCGATCGCGCGCACCGCCGCCGCGACGTCGTGCCGGGGCAGGCCCATGGCCCGGGCGATGTCGTTCCCGCTCCCGGCCGCGACGATGCCCAGCGGCAGGTCGGTCCCGGCCACGATGTTCGTGCCCAGGTGCACCATCCCGTCGCCGCCGACGACCACGAGGGCGTCGAGCCCGTGCACGACCGCCTGGCGCGCGTGCTGCTCGGCGCCGAGGAGGTCATCGGCGGACAGGTCGAGCACCTCGTGCCCCCGGTGGCGGGCGGCCGCCAGCAGGTGCCTGCCACGATGGTCGCCGCGCCCGTGGCCGGCGGTCGGGTTGACCACGACGCCGATCCGCAACCCGCTCACGCGCCCTCCTCGATCCCCGACGACCCGCCGGGCGTGGACCCGACGCGCTCCTGCCGGCGCCGGTCGGCGACCGCGCAGAGGCCCACGGCCCCGAAGTACAGGCCGCAGATGGGCACGCCCAGCGCCAGCATCGACACGACGTCGGCGGTCGGCGTGGCCACGGCGGCGAAGACGAACGCCAGCAGCACGGCCCACCGCCACCCGGCGAGCCAGGTGCGTGCCGTCGCGAGGCCGACCGCGTCGAGCGCGACCATGACGACGGGCAGCAGGAACGCCAGCCCGAAGGCGAGCACCATCCGCATGACGAAGCCGAGGTACATCTGGGCGTCGATGACGTTCACCGCGTCGTCGGGGGTGAAGGAGACCAGGATGCCGACCGCCTTGGGCAGCAGCCACCAGGCCAGCGCGGCCCCGACCAGGAAGAGCGGCACCCCGCCGCCGACGAAGGCCGCCGTGGTGCGCCGCTCACGGCGGGTCAGGCCCGGCGTGATGAACGCCCAGAGCTGGTAGATCCACCACGGGCTGGTGACGAGCACGCCGACGAACAGCGCGAGGGAGACCTGGAGGTCCAGCGGCGCGGCGACCCCGGCGAAGTTCAGCGCGATGAGCTCGCCGCGATCCTCGGCGAGGTCGCGCAGCGGACGCTGGAGCACCTCGAACACCCACGGGTAGACGAACCACCCGGCGACCGCCCCGACGACCACGCCGCCCGCAGCGAGCATCAGACGGTTGCGCAGCTCGCGCACGTGCTCGCGCAGGGGCATCCGACCCTCGGGGCTCCGCCGCCTGCGGATGGACCGGGGTCGCTCAGGTGCGCGGGCCACCGTCATCGTGTGGGTCGGCGCCCCGCGGGTCGGCGTCGCGGGACCCGGCGTCACGGGCGTCGGCGTCACGGGCGTCAGGGCCCGGGGAGTCGGCCGTCCCCTCCTCACGCGACCCGTCCTTGACCTCGGAGCGGAAGATGCGCATCGACCTGCCCACGCTGCGGGCGAGGTCCGGAAGGCGGCGCGCACCGAAGAGCAGCAGGACGATGACCAGGATGGCCACCAGCTCCCAGCCCCGAAGATTGCCCATCACACCCCTCCCACGTCGCGTGCGCTCATGCTAGCCGCCGTCGGCGGCGGTCACGCCGCCTCGTCAGCGGACGTACGACCACCACCGCCGGTAGGCGGCCTCGTGCCGCTCGGCCCGGTGGACCCGCCGGTCGGCGCGCCGGTCCAGCAACGCGTCCCGTCGGGCGCGGGCCGGCCCCGCGTCGACCATGTCCACGGGCTCCGGGGAGGTGCCGACCGTCGCGGCCAGCTCCTCCGTCCGCTCGGCGAGCAGGTCGAGGTGCCCGGTGAGCTCCTCCAGCGCCTCGAGCAAGGCCTTGCCAGCGCGGAAGAGGTGCCGACCGAGGAAGAACGCGCCCACGAGGGTGCCCACGACGAGCACGGACCAGACGCTGAACCAGAGCACCCGCTCAGGGTAGCCGGGCCCGCCGCCGGCTCCCCCGGCGAGTCACGCGTCGGCGTCGTAGGCGGCCAGCGCCGCGCGCGCCGCCTCCGCCGCGTCGGTGACCGCCGTCGCCGGCTCCACCGAGCGCACGTACGGTGCCACTCGCAGCAGCAGGTGGCGCAGCCAGGCGCCCGAGGCCACCCTCAGGACCACCCGCAGCCCGCCGTCGGGCAGGTCGGACTGCTCGTCCACGGGCAGCTGCTCGACCACCCAGCGCGCCCGCGAGTCGAGCTCGAGCACCACCCGCTGGTGGGTCGGCGACGGCGTGAACGTGGACTCCCGGGCAGGTCCCGGCCGGGTCGTGACCGGCTCGTCGCGCACCTCGGCGCGCAGGATGCGGTCCAGCCGGAACAACCGCTCGCCACGCGCGCTGTGGCACCACGCCTGCAGGTAGGAGTGCTCGTCACCGGTGAGCAGCTGCCACGGCTCCACCACCCGCTCGGACTCGCGGTCCTCGGCGTCCACGTACCGGATGAGCAGCCGCCGGCGCTCGCGCAGGGCCCGGCGCGCGGCCGCCACGACCTCCGGTGCAGCGGCGACGGTCAGCTCCACGGCCATGGTCGCGGCCGCGTCGCCGGTCGCCGCCGTCAGCACCTCCAGCGTGCTGGCCAGCACGTCGCGCTCGGCGGGATCGAGGAGCTCCCCGACCGACTCCAGGAGCGCCCGCAGCGCCGCCACGAGGGCGACGGCCTCGCGGGTGCCCAGCCGCAGGGCGCGGGTCATCCCGCGCGACTGCGTCAGCCGCAGGACGCCCGACTCCAGCGAGTCGGCGTCGAAGTCGATGAGGTCGTCCGGCCAGTAGCCCGGTGTGCCGGAGACCCACAGCGTGTCGACGTCCCGCATCACCTGCTCGGGGCTCACCTGGAAGTGCGCCGCGACGTCCTCGACCCGGACCCCGGGGTGGCGGTCCAGGTAGGCGACGAGGCCGAGCAGCCGCACGAGCCGCTCCGGCGTGCGCTCAGCCATGCTCCACCCCCGACGCGAGCCGGTCCGCCATGGCGACCGCCGCCTGCAGGCGGCGGAGCACCTCGTCGCGCAGCGCGGGCGGACCCAGGACGACGACGGCGTCGGTGTAGCCCACCACCTCGTCGGCGAGGTCGGCGGTCCGCTCGTAGGGCACGGCCAGCAGGTCGGTGCCGGGCGGGCCGGACGCCGGCGGGGGTTCGTCCGGCTCGACTGCGCGCGAGCGGAGGGCTCCGGCCCGGTCCTGCGCGACGGCGAGCCAGGCCAGCTGTGTGCCGCCCCCGGTGCGCGCCGCGATCATGGCCGTGGCGTCGAGGTCGGCGGGCACGCTGAACACGCCGGGCTCCCCCACCGGCGCCACGTCGCTGACGATCCGGCTCAGACGGAACACGCGCGGGGCCGCACGATCGGTGTCGAAGCCGACGAGGTACCAGCCGCCCCGGCTCCCGACGAGCCGCCACGGCTGGACGCGGCGACGCAGCACCTCCCCCGTGCTCGCCGCCCGGTAGGTGAACTCGACGGCCTGCCGGGCGTGGGCCGCGTCGAGCAGTGGCACCAGAGCGGGCCCCGCAGCGTGCAGGCGCGGTGCGAGGCCGGCCACGGCGTCGGTCACCGACGGCTCGCTGCCCACCGCACGGAGCTTGGTCAGGGCTCGCGCGGCGTCGGCGCGCAACGACTGGTCCTGCCAGAACTCCGCCGCCAGGCCGAGGACGCCGAGCTGGGCGGCGCTGAGCTCCATGGGTGGCAGGGCGTAGGCGTCCAGGTCCACGCGGTACCCGGGGTCGTCGCCGTGGGCCGGGCCGTGCACGGTGGCCACCGGAACGCCCAGCTCGCGCAGCGTCTCCTTGTCGCGCTCGAACATCCGCTCGAAGGCCTCGGTGCTGCCCGCACGGTCGTAGCCCGCGACCGAGGAGCGGATCTGCTCCTTCGTCATCCGGCCCGGCGTGTTGACCAGGGCGATGACGAGGTTGAGCAGCCGCTCGGCGGGAGGCAGGGCGTCGGCCATGACCTCACACGGTAGCGGGCGGGTAGCGTGCACGGGTGATCACGTGGCGCGACGGGACGGTGGTGTCGCTCGGGACGGCCTGGCCCGGGGCGACAGAGCTCGACGTGCGGACCGTCGACGGCGTCGTGCGTGCCCTCGCCTATCCCGGGCTCGTCGGGACGCCCGTCGTCGGGGAGCGTGTGCTGCTCAACGTGACGGCCCTGGCGCGCGGCCTCGGCACGGGCGGCTACTCACTCGTGGTGGCGCGTCCGGACGCGTTGCCCGACGACCCGCCGCCCGGGCCCGGTCACCTCGTCAAGGGCCGCTACACGCCGCAGCAGGCGATGGTCCTCGGCGTCGACGAGCAGGAGTCGCCGCACCACGAGGTGCTGCGGGAGGCCGACGACCTCCAGGGTCTGCCCGTGGTCGTCGCCGACCTGCACTCCGCCCTGCCCGCCGTGCTGGCCGGCGCGCGCTGGTCGGCCGCCCGCTCCGGTCGCCCGCTCCCCCGCGTCGCCTACGTGATGACCGACGGCGGGGCGCTGCCCGCCTGGTTCTCCCGGACGGTCGCGACGCTGCGGGCCGAGGGCTGGCTCGACGCCTGCCTCACCGTCGGTCAGGCATTCGGTGGCGACCTCGAGGCCGTCACCGTGCACACCGGTCTGCTCGCCGCCCGGCTCGTCGTGGGGGCTGACCTCGTCGTGGTGGCCCAGGGCCCCGGCAACCTCGGCACGGGGACCCGGTGGGGCTTCTCCGGGGTGGCCGTCGGCGAGGCGCTCAACGCGGCGGCGGTCCTCGGCGGACGGCCGGTCGCGGCGCTGCGTGTCTCCGGCGCCGACCCGCGCGAGCGCCACCGCGGCGTCTCCCACCACTCGCTCACCGCCGTCGGGCGGGTCGCGCTGGCGCCCGTGGACGTGGTCGTGCCCGTGGACGGTGCACTGCCCTCGGGCGAAGCGGTGCCCGCGCCCGACGGCGCCGACCCTGCTGCGCTGCGGCGCCTGGTCCGCGAGCAGGCGGCGGCCCTCTGCCG
>JAEWQZ010000233.1 GCA_023460255.1 Actinomycetes bacterium | reverse complement strand
GCCCTGGCGGAGGCGGACGCCGTGCTCGCCGACGCCGCGGCGATGATCGGCGAGGCCTCGGTCAGCCCACTGGACCGGGCCGCCGCCGAGCTGACCGCCCTCGTCGCCGTCGCGGAGCCCACTGGCGCGACCGCCGCCGTCGAGCAGCCCGCCGTCCCGGCCGACGCCACACAGGCGAGCCTCTCGGCCGCGAGCCAGCCCCCGGTCGCGGCGCCCGATGCGCCGTCCTCGGTGCCGGCCGTTGCTCCCGACACGGGTACGCCCGCTGCCGACCTCCCGGCCACCACGCCGACGCCGGATGTGCCCACGGCCACCGAGGGCGCCGACGGTACGGCCCGCGAGGACGCACCCACCGAGCCATCGTCCGGCAGCACGCCCGCCGGCCTCGCTCCGGGCTCCGACCAGGGCATGACCCAGGACGTCCTCGACGGCACGTCCCTCGCCGATCTCGAGGCCGCGGTGCGTGAGCTGCTCGGCATCCCCGAGACAGCCCTCGACCTCGAGGCCAGCGCCCGCATGCTCGCCGTCGCGCAGGAGGTCGCCGCGCTCTCCGCGCAGATCAAGCTCCTTGCCGACGACGTCGCGGCGGAGCTCGCGGCCGCCGAGGAGGCGGCCGAGGCCCAGCGCGCGGCTGAGCGGGCCGCCCAGCTCGCCGCGATCGAGGCGGCGGCCCGGAACCTGCGCACGCGCATCGCCGCCACGGACGCCGCACCGAACGGCGCAATCCCCTTGCGCCTCCTCTGCGGGGTCGACTTCGCCAAGGGCGCGCTGCTGCGCTGCGACGCAGCCGCCGCGCTCGAGGACCTGAACCGCGCGTACCGCCGAGCGTTCGGCCGCAACCTCGACGTGTCGAGCACGTACCGCGACCTCGCGGGCCAGGTCGCGGCACGCGAGGCCAAGGGTGACCTGGCGGCCACACCCGGGACGTCCCAGCACGGCCGGGGCCTGGCCGTGGACTTCTCGGGGTTCGGCTCCGTCGGCGAGTTCTCCGACCCCGACTACCTGTGGATGGCCAAGCATGCGGCGGCCTACGGCTGGGTCCACCCACCGGCGATGGGCCCCGGCGGGTCCGGCCCGCTCGAGCCGTGGCACTGGGAGTTCGGCACCCACTGACGCGGTTCACCCCCGAACCCACTGACGCGGTTCACCCCCGAACCGCTGGCGCGCGGCCCGTGAGGGGGCCACGATGCTGGTCAGGAGGCGCATCGTCGGTGATCGCGCCCACGGGAGGGGGGTCCTGGATGTTCCAGGTACACACCGTGTTCGAGTCCGGAGCCTGGCGCAACAAGGTGGACGGCCTCCGGCAGGGACCGGCCTACCCGACCCGCTCGTCCGCGGCCGCTGCCGGCCGTGCGATCGCCGTCGAGCTGCGTGGGGCGCACGTCGTGCACGACGTCGACGGTTCGGTGCTCGAGAGCCACCGGTACGGCCAGGCGAGCGTGCGCCGATGGGTGGACCCGGTCCGCTACCACAGCTGACGCACGCTGCACCCGGACTCAGCGGGTGCGGGCCGCGCCCATGTGGCTCAGGCTGGCAGTCACACCAAACACGTGGAGGCTGCCATGACTCACCCGCCATCCGTCGGGACTCGCCACGCTCCCTATCAGATGCTCGCGCTGGTCATCGGTGCGGTGTACCTGCTCATCGGGATCGTCGGCTTCTTCATCACCGGCTTCGACAACCTCACCGAGTTCGACCACGACCAGCACCTGCTCGGGTTCGCCATCAACCCCTTGCACAACATCGTCCACCTCCTCATCGGTGCGCTCGGCGTCGCGATGTGGAGAGCCCCGCGCTCGGCCCGCACGTACGGCTGGATCCTGGCGATCGGCTACGGTGCGGCCGCCGTGTACGGGCTCATCGTCGTCAACGACGCGGACGCGAACATCCTCAACATCAACGGGGCCGACAACGTGCTCCACATCGTCAGCGCCCTCGCCGGGCTCGCCATCGCACTCTGGCCGGACCGCCGCACCGGGCGCTGACCCCCACCCCGCAGGACCGCGATCGCCGAGCTCCGGCTGCACCAGCCACGCATCACGAGCATGAGGGAGGACGCGATGGACGCCGACAGCAGACATCGGCGCACAGACGCGCCGCCGGACACCGAGCCGCGTGCCGATCACCCTGGCGAGGCTCCGCCGGAGGCCGCGGAGTCGACGGCGACGGAGCGCGCGGCCGTCGGGCGCGACGCCGTCGCCCGTCAGCACGAGGCCTTCGGCGGGATGAAGCTCGGAGCCGCGTTCTTCGGCTTCCTCACGGCCACCGGTGTCGCGGTGCTGCTCACTGCGCTGCTCGTGGCGACCGGGGCAGCGGTCGGCGTGGGCGTCGACACGGACGTGGAGTCCGAGGAGGTGGCGACGATCGGGCTGTGGGGCGCCGTCGTCATCGGGGTCCTCGTGTTCGTCGCGTACTACTGCGGCGGGTACGTCGCCGGCCGGATGGCCCGCTTCGACGGGGCTCGGCAGGGCCTCGCGGTGTGGCTGTGGGCGCTGGTCGTCGCGGTCGTCGTAGCGGTCGTGACGGCGTTCGCGGGTGAGGCGTACAACCTGTTCGCGCAGGTGAACGTCTTCCCGCGGATTCCCGTCGACGAGGGCGACCTCACGACGGCGGGAGTCGTCGCGGCTCTGCTGGCCGCTGTCGTCTCCCTGGTCGGCGCCGTGCTCGGCGGTCTCCTGGGGGTGCGGTTCCACCGCCGGGTGGACCGGGCGGGCTTCGCGGACTGAGCCGGGGGGCCGACCAGGTCAGTCGGCGTGCGCGAGGATCGTCCGGTCGCGCATCCGTGCGACGACACCACGCCACAGGAGCAGCTGGACGACGGCCAGCGCCGTCGCGTAGGGCAGCAGGGTCCAGATCCCCACCACGTCGCCGAGCAGCCCGGCGAGCCACGGCAGCGCCGAGCCCCCGATGACCGACACCGCGTTCATCAGCCCGACGGCGGTGGGCACCTGGCGGGGGGTCGTCAGCTGCGGGACCACGGCGACCGCCGTCGGGAAGAGCGGCCCGAGGAAGAAGCCGAGCACGGCGAAGCCGACCATCGCGAGCGGGTCCACCGGGCTCACCGAGATGACGCCCCCGGCCGCGACGACGCCCAGGAGGCACACCGACGTCATCCGGGCGACCGTCCAGCCCAGGCGCGCCGCGACCGGGCTGATGACGAAGCGACCGATCGTCAACCCGAGCCAGTACCCGCTCAGCGTCCCGCCCGCCAACCCGTCCGTGAGCCCCTGGTGCTCGACGAGGTAGTTCACGCCCCAGTTGCCCACCCCCATCTCGAGCCCGACGTAGACCGTGAGGAACACCGCCGCGAGCACCACGCCCGTCTGCCGGACCGTCGCCCCGAGCAGCCCGCGGCTCTCGATCACTCCCGCGACGGGCTCGTCCCCCACGCCGTCCGCGCCCCCGGAGCCCTCGGCGACCGGGCCGGGCTCGACGTCGGTGCCGCGTGCCGGGAAGGTCAGGGCGTAGGCCAGAGCCACCGGCACGGCGAGCAGCCCGAGGAGCAGCCAGACGGCTGTCCACGAGGCCCACGAGAGCATCCACGTGGCCAGGAGCGGCCCGATCAGGGCACCCACCCCGAAGAACGCGTGCAGCAGGTTCAGCCGTGCGGTCTGCGACGGCAGGCCGGCGAGGTACGCCTGGAGCACCGACTCGACGATCCCCGTGCCGTAGCCGGCGAGCAGCTGGATGGCGACGAGGACGACGAACGAGGGCCGCGTGGCCAGGACGAGGGCCGCGGCGACGTAGGTGACGCTGCCGGCGACGAGCGTCGCACGCGTCCCGAACCGGTCCATCAGCCAACCAGTGGTCGCCCCCGCCAGGAAGAAGGCCGCCGAGAACGTGAAGAACGTCAGGCCGATCGTCTGCCGGTCGACCTCGTAGTCGACGATCTGGGCGGGCAGCACGACGGCCCCGACGCTCGCACTGACACCCGTGAGCACGAAGGCGACGTAGGCCACGATGACGGAGGCGCGCAGGCGGTGCGCGAACACAGGCATGCTTCTCCCGACGGACGGGGCGGTCCGACCCCCCTGTCGGCTGCGCCTGACGCACGCTAGCAGCGCGCCGAGCCCAGCCAGGCCGTGTTGCCGCCGATTCCACCCGCGCGTCACCGCTCACCTGGCTAGCGTGGCGGGGTGACCACAGTCCCGCTCGCCCTCACCGCGGCGCTCACCGCGGGTCTGTCCACCGACATCCCCCCGGACCCGCAGCCCGTCGGCGGTGACGCGGCGGACTGGCTGCTGCCCGTCGTGGTCGCCGTGGCCGTCCTGGTCGTCCTGGCCGTGGCCGCGACGATCGTGGTGCTCAGGCGTCGCTCGCGCTGATCGGCTCAGCCGAGCACCAGCAGGAGACCGCACGCGAGCGACGCGGCGTTCGCGCCGAGCGCCAGCAGCAGCGCCACACCTGCGCCGCGTCCGGTCACGAGACGAACCACCGCCGCCTCGACGACGACCACGCAGCCCTCGGCGGCGAGGACGCTCGTCAGCGTCGGAGCCGGCGCGAGGACCGCCCACAGGAGCGGGTGCGTGAGGACGTTCACGCCGATCGCCGCCGCCACCGCGCGCAGGGTGCCTGAGCTGCCCGTCGCGCGAAGGCCGGCCACCCACAGCGGCGCCTCGACAGCGACCGTGAGCAGCAGGGCGACGTCAGCCCTCACGGCGCTGACCCCCCGTGAACGCGGGCGCACCGACCGGGCGGTCCGCCGCGCCTGCGCCGCGTCGCCAGCCGAGGCCCGCACCGGTCAGCCCGGCCCAGGCTGAGATCGCGGACAGGACCACCCACCCTCCGAGCAGCGGCCGCGAGCTCATCTGCTCCCCCCAGCCGAACGACGCGGGCACGGCCCCCACCAGCAGCGCGGCGCACGGGAGGCCGAACGCCGTGCCCGGGCGGTTCGGGAGCAGCCGTCCGACGGCGACCAGCGTGACGGGCATCGTCATCTGGAAGACCAGCAGGCCGGTGAGGAGAAGCGCCGGGTGCGCGTGGTGCACGGCCAGCATCGGTGCGGACGTCACCAGGGCACCCACCGTCAGGACCAGCCAGCCGAGCCGGTCCGCGAGCAGCCCACCCAGGGCCTTGCCCGCGAAGGCCACCAGGGGCACTCCCGCCGTGAGCCAGGCGCCGGCCTCGTACCCACGGCCGGACGACGCGCCCACGAGGGAGCGGATCGCCACCGACGCCAGCAGCGCCAGGACGGCGAGCACGCTCAGCCGGAGCGCAGGCGCACGCCGCAGCCGCTCACCCGCGCGCTCCCCCATCGCGCGGCGCCGCGACGGTGACGGCTCGAGCGCGCCGCCCATGTGCAGCCGCAGCACGAGGACGACCGCGGCCGCCAGGGGCACGGCCGCCCACCACGTCGGGCCCAGGCCGGGGTCCCGGCCGAACCACAGGCC
>JAEWQZ010000232.1 GCA_023460255.1 Actinomycetes bacterium | reverse complement strand
AGTCGGCGAACCGGGTCGGGACGTGAGTCCGGCGGGAGAGGGGCGTCAGGGTCAGGCACGGCGCCAACCTACGGCGCGGGCGACGAACGGTGGGTTATCATCTGCGCATGCACGAAGATACGCATGTAGCCGACGATGTCGTCGACCCGGCCTATGTCGAGGTCGCCGTCGAGGTCTTCGCCATGCTGGCCGACGCCACGCGGCTGCGCATCGTCATGGCTCTGCGCGCCGGTGAGCTCTCGGTCGGTGAGCTGGCCGAGGCCGTCGGGAAGTCGCCGACGTCCGTGTCCCAGCACCTCGCAAAGCTGCGCCTCGCGCGGATGGTCGCGGCACGGCAGGACGGGAACCGGGTGTACTACCGGCTGCTGAACGAGCATGTGGGCCGCCTGGTCGTCGATGCGCTCCAGCAGGCCGAGCACGCGATCGACGCCGTCCCTCGCCACCACGAGGACGAGGGATGAGCGCCGACCACCCGCACGGCCACGACCACCTGCACGACCACCCGCACGACCACGACCACCCGCACGACCACGGGTCCGGTCTGAAGGGGTGGCTCCACGAGGTCTTCGTGCCGCACTCCCACGACGCGGCCGACTCGATCGACGACGCCCTGCAGGCGAGCGCAGCGGGTATCCGCGCCGTCAAGGTGAGCCTGGTCGTGCTGGCCCTGACGGCACTCGCCCAGCTCGCGGTCGTCGCAGTCTCGGGGTCCGTCGCCCTCCTGGCAGACACCATCCACAACTTCTCGGACGCGCTGACGGCTGTGCCGTTGTGGATCGCGTTCGTCGTCGGGCGCCGCGCCGCGAGCCGTGCGTACACGTGGGGCTACCACCGTGCGGAGGACCTCGCGGGGCTGTTCATCGTCGCCATGATCGCGCTCTCCGCGGTGCTCGCGGCCGTCCACGCCGTCGAGCGCCTGCTGAACCCTCAGCCGCTGGAGAACGCGGGCTGGGTCTTCGCCGCCGGCGTCATCGGGTTCGCCGGGAACGAGGCCGTGGCGGGGTACCGGATCCGTGTCGGACGCCGGATCGGCTCCGCGGCCCTCGTGGCCGACGGCGTGCACGCCCGCACCGACGGCTTCACGTCGCTCGCCGTGGTGGCCGGTGTGCTCGGGGTCTGGGCCGGGTTCCCGGTCGCAGACCCGATCGTGGGCCTGCTGATCGCCGGCGCGATCGCGGTCCTGCTCTGGGGCACGGCCAGGGACGTGGGGCGCCGCCTGCTCGACGGCGTGGACCCCGACCTCGTGGACACGGCCCACGCGGCGCTGTCGGGCGTGCCGGGAGTACTGGACGTCGGGGAGGTCAGGTTGCGCTGGACCGGTCATCAGCTCCAGGTCCGGGCCGGCGTGGTGGTGGCCGACGCGACGACCATGGCTGACCTCGAGCTGGTCGACGTCGCGGCCCAGGCGGCTCTTCGTCGGGTGCTGCCCCGGGTGGGTGGCGTGGACGTCGTCGCACGGGCCGCGGTGACGTCGGCCTGACGATTCGGGGTCGCAAGGCCATATGCCTCAGATGCGGCGCTAGCATGCCGGACATGCCGCATCTACGGATCAGCGAGGCCGCTCGGCTGCTCGGCGTCAGCGACGACACGGTCCGCCGGTGGGTGGATGCGGGGCGCCTCGAGGCGGCACGGGCGCCGAACGGGCGGCTCACCGTCGAGGGTCGTGCGCTCGCTGCACTCGCGCAGGAGCTCGCCGAGGGCGCGGACGACGGCGCCGGGGGGCGCCAGTCGGCCAGGAACCGGCTGCGGGGGATCGTCACGAAGGTCACCAAGGACACCGTGATGGCCCAGGTCGAGATGCAGGCAGGACCGTTCCGGGTCGTGTCGCTGATCAGCCGGGAGGCGGTGGACGAGCTCGGGCTGGACGTCGGCACCGTCGCCGTCGCCACCGTGAAGGCGACCCAGGTCGGCGTCGAGCTGCCCGGGCCGCGACGGTGACCGTCCGGGGGCGGGCCGTGGGCGCCGTCGTGACCGTCCTCATGCTGGCTGCGTGCACCCCGGGCGGCGGGGAGTCCAGCAGCCCGGCGAGGTCGACCGACGACGGCACCGTGTCGGGCGAGCTCGTCGTGCTCGCCGCAGCGTCCCTGACGGACGTGTTCACGCAGGTCGCGCGGGATCTGGAGGCCGCGAACCCCGGCCTGACGGTGACCCTGAGCGTCGGTGGCAGCTCGTCGCTCGCGGCGCAGGTCGTCTCGGGTGCCCCGGCCGACGTGTTCGCCGCCGCCTCACCAGCGACGATGGCGCAGGTGGTGGAGGCCGGCGCCGCGTCCGGCGAACCGGCGGTGTTCGCCCGCAACCGCCTCCAGATCGCGGTGCCCGCCGGCAACCCCGGCGGCGTGCACGGGCTCGCCGACCTGGTCGACGAGGACCTGACGATCGCGCTGTGTGCCGAGCAGGTGCCCTGCGGCGCGGCGGCGCTGCGGCTGTTCGAGGCGGCCGGCGTCACCCCGGCCCCGGACACCCTCGAGCAGGACGTGCGTGCCGCCCTGACCAAGGTTCGCCTCGGTGAGGTCGACGCGGCGCTCGTGTACCGCACCGACGTGCTCGTGGCCGGTGACGAGGTCGAGGGGATCGACCTCCCCGAGGCGGAGTCCGCGGTCAACGACTACCTCGTCGTGACGCTCGACGAGGCGCGCAACCCCACCGCCGCAGCGGCGTTCGTCGCGTACGTCCTCGGCGAGCCCGGGCAGGGTCTGCTCCGTGATGCCGGCTTCGACACCGTCTAGCGCGCCCCGGGCGCCGGTCGACCGGGCCCGTCGCGGCCGCGCGCCCGCCGTCCTGGTCGTGCCCGCCGTGCTCAGCCTGGTGTTCCTGGTTGCACCGCTCGGTGCCCTCGTCGTCCGCGCTCCGTGGGGCGATCTCGCGGAGCACCTGAGCAGTCCCCAGGTCCGGGAGGCGCTGCGCCTGTCGGTGGTCTCGGCGACGTCGGCGACGCTGCTGTGCGTCGTGCTGGGGGTCCCGCTGGCCTGGGTGCTCGCACGGGTGGACTTCGTGGGCCGGCGGCTCGTGCGTGCGCTGGTCACCGTCCCCCTGGTCCTTCCGCCGGTGGTCGGGGGCGTCGCCCTCCTCCTGCTCCTGGGTCGGCGCGGTCTGGTCGGCGAGCACCTGGGCTCTGCGTTCGGCGTCAGTCTGCCCTTCACGACGGCTGCCGTGATCATCGCGGAGGCGTTCGTCGCGATGCCCTTCCTCGTCATCGCCGTCGAGGGTGCCCTGCGCGGCGCCGACCCCCGGTACGAGGAGGCGGCGGCGAGCCTGGGCGCGTCCCGCTGGCTGACCTTCCGGCGGGTGACGCTCCCCATGGTCGCCCCCGGGGTCGGCGCAGGTGCCGTGCTCTGCTTCGCCCGTGCGCTGGGGGAGTTCGGCGCGACGATCACGTTCGCCGGCAGCTTTCCCGGCGTCACCAGGACGATGCCGCTCGCCGTCTACCTCGCGCTCGAGACGGATCCCGACGCGGCGATCGTTCTCTCGCTGGTCCTGCTCGCTGTCTGCGTGGCGGTTCTCGTGAGCCTGCGCGGGCGGTGGCTGACGGGAGGCGCGCCATGACGCCCGGGGCGCGGCCCGAGGGGCTGCGCGCGTCGGTGCGCGTCGCGCGCGCGGCGTTCTCCCTCGACGTCGACCTCCACGTCCCACCCGGCCGCGTGGTGGCGGTGCTGGGACCCAACGGTGCGGGGAAGACGACGACGCTGCGGGCACTGGCCGGCCTGACGGCCCTCACCGCAGGGCGGATCGACCTCGACGGGCAGTGCCTCGACGACCCCGCCCAGGACGTGTTCGTGGTGCCCGATCGGCGTCCGGCGGCGATGGTCTTCCAGGACTACCTGCTCTTCCCGCACCTGACCGTCCTCGAGAACGTGGCGTTCGGGCTACGGGCGCGGGGCGTGCACCGTCACGCGGCGCGCCGGGAGGCCGTCGGGTGGCTCGAGCGCGTCGGGCTGGGCGACCTTGCCGACGTGCGGCCCACCCGGCTGTCAGGTGGCGAGCAGCAGCGGGTCGCACTGGCCAGGGCGCTCGTCACCGCACCCGGTCTGCTCCTGCTGGACGAGCCGCTGGCCGCCCTCGACGTCCGGACCCGCATGGACGTGCGCGCGGACCTGCGGCGGCACCTCGGCGCGTTCTCCGGCGCGACGGTGCTGGTCACGCACGACCCGCTCGACGCGATGATCCTGGCCGACGAGCTCGTCGTCGTCGAGGACGGCAGGGTGGCGCAGCGCGGCGCACCGGCCCAGGTGGCGCGCGCCCCGCGCACGGACTACGTCGCCAGGTTGCTGGGGCTGAACCTGTACCGGGGCCGGGCCGAGGGGAGCCGTGTCCTGGTCGACGGCGGCGGGACCCTGAGCGCGAGCCACCCGGCCGAGGGCCGGGTGTTCCTCGCCTTCCCGCCGAGCGCCGTGGCGCTCTACCGCACCCCGCCCGAGGGCTCGCCGCGGAACGTGTGGCGGGGGCGGGTCGCGGGCGTCGAGGACCGTGGCGACGCGGTGCGGGTCGCGCTGGACGGTGCGCCGCCCGTGCTGGCCGACATCACGCCGGCCGCGCTGGCCGAGCTCGCGCTGGCCCCCGGCGACGAGGTCTGGGCCGTCGTCAAGGCCGGCGAGGTGGACACCTACCCGGCGTGAGGGGTCGAGGGGCGGGCTCGCGTCAGCTTCTGGTGGGGGCGGCCAGGTGCGGAAGCCACCGGAGCACCGCCTCGACGACGGCCGAGGTGTCCTTGCGCAGCGCATGGTCACCCGCCACGACGACGACGTCGCGGCCGGGAGCCCCGGGAGGCACGCCGTAGGGGTCGGTGGCGCCCTGGACGACGAGGACCGGCACCCCCGCACCGTCCAGCTCGGGCAGGCGGCTGGGCCGGTCGGGGCGCCCGGGCGGACGCGTCGGGAACGCCAGGCAGAGCACGCCCACGGCCCCCGCGGCGGTAGCCGTACGGCAGGCGACGCGGGCTCCGGCCGACCGGCCGCCGACGACGAGGGGCAGGTCGGCGAGCACCTCGTCGCGAAGGCCGTCGACGACGTCGAGCCAGGCCTCGTCGAGGACCTGGGCCCGGGGGCCTGCCCGCCGCCCGGCCACCCGGTAGGGCTGCTCGACGAGGCCGACGACCCACCCGGCGCGGACGACCGCGGAGGCCACGGCGACGAGGTCCGGTGCACCGACGCCACCTCCCGCGCCGTGGCCCAGGAGCACCGAGCCGGCGGACGGACCGGCGGTGGGGAGCAGGTGGACCGCGGCAGGGCCGTGCCGGGTGGGGACCGTCCGGGTGCTGCCCGCCGGCGGGTAGGGGTGCGAGCGGCCGGCCGGCATGTCGTCACGGTAGCGGGGCGGTGGTCCCGCAGGCGTCGCCGTGACAAAACCGGAGCGGGCCGTGAAAAACGGATGCCGCGGATCGCAACGGTGCGACACGCCGGGTTCCGCCGGGACTTCCCCCGGCGACGACGGCGGGTGACGAAGGGCCCCGGGCCCTCGGTCCCAGATCGTCCCATGACGGCGACCTACGCTGAAAAGGTCCCCAGTGGACTGTGAGGAACCGCAACGACGCAGCACCGCAGCCGCAGGTCAGCGGGGCGTTCGGCCGGAGACGGCGACGTCCTCGAGGCGGCGACGCCCACGTCGGCACGGCCCTTGCACACCCTGCGCACCCTACGAAGGCACGGACGGGCATCGTGACGACACAGCAACCGCAGTATCCGGGCATCCCCGACGTCATCAACGGCAACGGGGCGGTCGCCCACGTGATGCGTCACGTGTGCGGGGGCGTGATCGGCTACCCGATCACCCCGTCCACCGAGATCGCCGAGCTCTTCGAGGCGGCTCGCGCCGAGGGCGGTGCGACCGTCTGGGGCACGCACCCGTTCTTCTTCGAGACGGAGGGTGAGCACTCGGCGCAGTCCGGCGCGCTCGGCGCCGCACTCACGGGCGGCCAGTACGTCTCCAACGCCTCCTCGAGCCAGGGCATCCTCTACGCGCTCGAGTCGCACTACGTGACCGTCGGCAAGAAGATCGGCGGCTTCGTGCTGCAGGTCGCCGCGCGCGTCGTCTCCAAGCACTCGCTCAACGTCATGGCGGGTCACGACGACGTCTACGCGCTGCTGCCGACCGGCTACACGGTCCTCTTCGGCTCCAACCCGCAGGAGGCGGCCGACCTCGCCGCGATCTCCTACCGCGCGTCGGCGCTCTCGCTCATCCCCGTCGCCAACGTCATGGACGGCTTCGCGACCAGCCACGTCATGTGCGAGGCTCTGCTGCCCGAGCCCGGCCTGCTGCGCGACTACCTCGGTGACCCGTCGGGGCGCATCCCGTGCCCGACGGTCGCCCAGGAGATGCTCTTCGGCGCCAAGGGCCGCGTGTTCCAGCTCACCGCCTACCTCGACCGGCACGCCGACGACATCCAGCCTGCGGACCTCACGGCGCTGCGCGCGCACCTCGCCGCGAACGCCGCGGCGATCGAGAAGGACAACGCCGGCGACCTCGTCGACGAGACCCTCGCGTGGATCCCCGAGGAGCTCGCCGCCCAGTGGCGCCGTCAGTGGGTCGGTGCCTGGGAGAAGGGCACCCGCCAGCTCGTCCCGGCCCTCGTGGACCCGCACAACCCCGGCGTCACCGGGCCGGTGCAGAACCAGCCGGACTTCCAGGCCGGCGCCGTCGACCACCGGACCCACTTCGCCAACGCGGTACCGGACCTGGTCAAGCAGGCGATGGCCGAGTACGCCGCGCTGAGCGGCCGCGAGTACTCGCCGGTCATGGCGTACGACTGCGACGACGCCGACTACATCATGGTCGGGCTCGGCTCGATCACCGACGACGTGCGTGCGGTGCTCCCGTACCTGCGGGCGCAGGGCCTGAAGGTCGGCGTGGTCTCCGTCAAGCAGCTCCAGCCGTTCCCCGAGGCCGAGCTCGTCGCCGCGATCGGCGGAGCCAAGGCCGTGGCCGTCCTCGAGCGCAGCGACGACACCGCGCTGACCCGCCTCGTGACCCAGTCGCTGTTCAAGGCACGCGCCAACGCCGACGGCCCGCAGTTCGAGGGCATCCCGGCGCTGGCGACCCAGCCGCGCCTGTCCACCGCGATCTTCGGCCTCGGCGGGCACGACGTGCAGTCGCGCCACCTCGTCGCGGCCTTCCGCCGGCTCGCTGACGAGCAGGCGACGGGATCGCTGTTCTACATCGGCTCGCAGTTCTTCTCCGCCGACCCCGCCCCCGAGGTCGCCGAGCGCGAGGCCCGCCTGCGCGAGGCCTACCCGGAGACGGCCGGCATGGCCCTGGTCACGGAGCCGAACCCGCAGCTGCTGCCGCCCGGCGCCCTGCGGATCAGGTTCCACTCGGTCGGCGGCTACGGCACCGTCGCCACGGGCAAGCTGCTGACGGACATCCTCGCCGGCGTGCTCGGCATGCACAGCAAGTCCGCGCCGAAGTACGGCTCGGAGAAGTCCGGTGCCGCGACCAACTACTACATCACCCTCAGCCCGGAGACGGTCCTGCAGACCAACGCCGAGCTCGAGGACGTCGAGGTCGTGGTCTCGCCCGACCACAAGGCGTTCGTGCACACCAACCCGCTCAAGGGCCTGGTCGAGGGCGGCACGTTCATCCTGCAGTCCGACCTTCCCGCCGACGAGGTGTGGCGGGCCCTCCCGTCGTACGCACGGCGCACGATCCGCGAGCGGAAGATCAAGTTCCTCGTGCTCGACGCGTTCGCCGTCGCCAAGCAGCACGCGCCGACGCCGCAGCTCGAGACCCGCATGATGGGCATCGCGTTCATCGGCGCCGTCGCCGGCCACGTCGACCTCGTGACCAGCGGCGCCTCCCGCGAGGCGCTCCAGGAGAAGGTGCGCGCCCAGATCAGCAAGAAGTTCGGCAGCAAGGGCGAGGCCGTCGTCGAGGCGAACATGGCGGTGATCCGCGACGGCATCGAGGCCACCCACGCGGTGGACTACGACGCGCCGGAGTTCCTGGCGATCGACGCCGAGCCCAACGGGAAGATCCTGCGGGGCACGGCTCTGTCCGCGTCGATGTGCAACGTCGCGAGCACGCGCACGAGCGGGCTCTTCGACCCGGCCTACTACGAGGACCTCATCGCCCGCCCGTTCCGCGAGGGCACGATCAGCGAGTCCCCGGTCTACCCCGGCACCGGCCTGTTCATGCCGGGCGGGACCGGTGCCGGCAAGGACAAGGGCATTTTCCGGCGCGAGGTCCCGGTGTTCGACCCGACGGCCTGCACCGGCTGCCTCGAGTGCGGCATCGTCTGCCCCGACGTCGCCATCCCGAACACCGTGCACGAGATCCACGACCTGCTGCTCGTCGGCATCGGTGAGATCGACGCGACGGACGCCCAGCGTGACGCGCTGCGCGCCCAGGTGTACCCGTGGGCCGAGCGGATCCGCGAGATCTACCGCAGCGACAAGTCCGACCGGGTGTTCGCGGACGTCGTGGCGCAGGCCGCGGCCGTCCTCGACCCCGACCAGCGGACGCTCGCGCGCAACGTCGAGAAGGTCGTCGCGGCCCTCGCCGCCTTCCCCGTCGCCCGGACCCGGCCCTACTTCGACGCGATGGAGAACGAGACGCCGGGCACCGGCGGCCTGTTCTCCGCGACCGTCGACCCGTGGAAGTGCACGGGCTGCCTCCAGTGCGTCGACGTCTGCGGCCCGGGCGCGCTGAGCGCGGCCGACCAGGACGGCGACCTGCTGGCGATGCTCGAGGACCGCTTCGAGATCATGACGAAGCTGCCGAACACCCCGCG
>JAEWQZ010000231.1 GCA_023460255.1 Actinomycetes bacterium | reverse complement strand
GGTCGGCAGCGAGCCGGACGCGGCCAGCACCACCACGCCGTACACGCCGGTGCCCTCGGCGACCATGTCCGCCGGCACCGCGAGCTCGGTGGCGTCGAGCCGCGCGACCGGGTCGCGCTCGTCGTCGGTCTCCTCCTGGGGCGCCGTGCAGGCGGCGAGCGCGACCGAGAGCGCGGCGGCGAGCGTCAGGTGGACGGCGGGCCGCCACCGGCCGGTCGTCGACGCCGCGCGCATCGCCCGTCCCCTCTGCGCGGGACCGGGCCCGCCGCACCTGCGATATCGGCCGTCGGTCGGGCGGGGATGAGGCCGAGCTGCTCAGTCGCGGGTCGTCGAGGCGATCGTCGCCTGGGCGAGCACGCGCGTGCCCTCGTAGAGGACGAGCGACTGCCCCGTGGCGACGCCGCGCAGCGGCCTGTCGAGCGCCACCTCCACGGCGTCGACGGCGGCCACCCGGGCGCGGGCCGGGGCCGGCTCGCCGTGCGCCCGGACCTGGACCTCGCACGCACGCCAGTCGACGGGCGGCTCCTCGTACCAGACCGCCGCGGAGCCGACGAGCCCGGTCACGTCGAGCCCGGACGCCGGCCCGACGACGACGGTGTTCGTCACCGGCTGCACGTCGAGCACGTACCGTGGCCGCCCGTCCGCCGCGGGCCGCCCGAGGCGGAGCCCGCGCCGCTGGCCCACCGTGAACGCGTACGCGCCGTCGTGCCGGCCGACGACGGCCCCGGAGGTGTCGCGGACCTCCCCGGGCTGCGCGCCGAGCCGGGCCCGCAGGAACCCCTGGGTGTCGCCGTCGGCCACGAAGCAGATGTCGTACGAGTCCGGCTTGCCCGAGACGCCGAGGCCACGGGCGGCGGCCTCGGCGCGGACGGCGTCCTTGGTGGGCGCGTCGCCGAGCGGGAACATCGCCCGGGCCAGCCGGCCCGGCCCCATCACCGCCAGCACGTACGACTGGTCCTTGGCCAGGTCACGGGCCCGGTGCAGGGACCGCGCACCGTCCGGCCCGGTCACGACGCGCGCGTAGTGCCCGGTGCACACCGCGTCGAAGCCGAGGGCCAGGGCCCGCTCGAGCAGCGTCGCGAACTTCACGTGCTCGTTGCAGCGCACGCACGGATTGGGTGTGCGACCGGCGGCGTACTCGGCGAGGAAGTCGGCCACCACCGTCTCCTCGAACCGCTCGGACAGGTCCCACACGTAGAACGGCAGGCCCAGGACGTCGGCGGCGCGGCGGGCGTCGGAGGCGTCCTCGATCGTGCAGCAGCCCCGCGAGCCGGTGCGCAGCTCGTCACGGGTGCGCGACAGGGCCATGTGGACGCCGACCACGTCGTGCCCCGCGTCCACGGCGCGGGCGGCCGCGACGGCGGAGTCCACGCCCCCGGAGAGGGCCGCCAGCACGCGCATCGGTCCAGGGTACGTGCGGGCGATCGCGGGTCGGTGGCCGGGCCCCTCAGGACGCGCGCAGGTCGCCGGCCGGGGCGGGCGGGTACTCGGGCGGCGGTCCGCCGACGAAGCAGCGGCACGGTCCGTCGAGGTGACGGAACCGGGTCGACGGCCGTGCGGCGCACGGCACGCCGCGGCGGGCCTCGGGGGCACGCCCGACGGCGAGGAGGGCCAGCGCCTCCCAGTCCACGTCGACCTGGGTCATACCGTTCCCATCGGTGGGGGACTCGCTCGAGGTGAGCGATCACATGGGGTGAGAAATCGATATCGGACGTTCAGGGTGACGCACGCCGGGCCGTCGCCGTCGGAGGCGCGCCGCGGGAGGGGGCAGGGGTCACGGTGGTGGGGCGACCTTGGTCTCTGGTCGCAGGCCGGGGTGGCCGCGACGATGGCCGCGAGATCCTTCGGAGGCACCCATGCGCACCTGCCCCGTCGTCCCCCTCGGGCTCGCCGCCGCGGTCGGCTACGGCGTGCTCCAGCACCTCGGCCGCACGTCGGGCTCGACCGTCGAGGAACGGGCGGCGCGCCTCCCGGGTGACGACATCGTCGTCGACGCGAACGTCCGCACGGACCACGCGGTGACGATCGGCGCCCCCGCCGCGCGCGTGTGGCCCTGGCTCACGCAGATGGGCTGGCACCGCGGCGGCTGGTACACGCCCCGGTGGGTCGACCGCCTGCTGTTCCCCGCCAACTGGCCGAGTGCCGACCACCTCGACCCCGCCCTCGTGCGCGACCTCGAGGTGGGCGACACCATCCCCGACGGCCCCCCGGGGACCGCCGAGTTCGTCGTCGAGCAGGCGGACGCCCCGCACGTGCTGGTGCTGCACTCGACGACGCACGTCCCGGCCTCGTGGCGGGAGCGCCTCGGCGCGCGGATCGACTGGACGTGGACCTTCGTGCTCACGGACCTGCCGGGTGGCCGCACCCGCGTGCACCTGCGCGTCCGCGGACGCACCGCGCCCTGGTGGCTGACGGCCGCCTACCTCGTCGCGCTCGTCCCGGCCGACCACGTCATGGCCCGCGGGATGCTCCTGGGCCTGCGTGCCCGGGCGGAGGCGCCCTCCTCCTGAGCCGCCGTGGCGGCCGGCTCCCGCGAGCTGCGGGAGACCGGCTCCTACCCGACGGCGGCGGCCGCCCGCGCGCGGGCCACGACGTCGCCGATCACGGCGACCAGCGCGTCGACGTCCGCCTGCGTGGACGTCCGGCCCAGCGTGAGGCGCAGGGC
>JAEWQZ010000230.1 GCA_023460255.1 Actinomycetes bacterium | reverse complement strand
CCACGTGAAGATCGCCGTCATCGCCCTGGGAAAGATCGGTCTCCCGCTCGCCGTGCAGTTCGCCGCCAAGGGCCACGAGGTCGTCGGCGTCGACATCAACGAGCGTCTGGTGGAGCTCGTCAACGCCGGTCAGGAGCCGTTCCCGGGAGAGGCCGAGCTGGCCGAGCGGCTCGCCGAGCTGGTCCCGGCCGGCCGCCTGCGGGCCACCACCGACTACGCCGACGCCGTGCCCGGCGCGGACGCCGTGGTCGTCGTCGTGCCGTTGTTCGTCGACGACGCCACCTGGCAGCCCGACTTCATGGCGATGGAGTCCGCGACCCGGTCGCTGGCCGCCCACCTTTCGCCCGGCGCGCTGGTCTCCTACGAGACCACGCTGCCCGTCGGCACCACCCGCAACCGCTGGAAGCCGCTCATCGAGGAGGTCTCCGGCCTCGTCGAGGGACGCGACTTCCACCTCGTGTTCTCCCCCGAGCGGGTCCTCACCGGGCGGATCTTCGCCGACCTGCGCCGGTACCCGAAGCTCGTCGGCGGCCTCGACGCCGAGGGCGCCGCCCGCGCCGTCGCCTTCTACGAGGAGGTGCTGGACTTCGACGAGCGCCCCGACCTCGACCGGCCGAACGGCGTGTGGGACCTCGGCTCCGCGGAGGCGGCCGAGCTCGCCAAGCTCGCCGAGACGACCTTCCGGGACGTCAACATCGCCCTGGCCAACCAGTACGCGGTCTTCGCGGCCCGGCACGGCATCGACGTGCACCAGGTCATCGACGCCTCGAACAGCCAGCCGTACAGCCACATCCACCGCCCGGGCATCGCCGTCGGCGGCCACTGCATCCCCGTGTACCCGCGCCTGTACCTGTTCAACGACCCGGCGGCGACGGTCGTCCGGGCCGCGCGCGAGGCCAACGCAGCGATGCCCGCCTACGCCGTCGGGCTGCTCGCCGACGCCGTCGGGCCGCTCGAGGGCCGCCGCGTCGTCGTGCTCGGCGCCTCCTACCGCGGCCGCGTCAAGGAGACGGCCTTCTCCGGCGTCTTCCCGACGGTCGCGGCGCTGCGCGCCGCCGGGGCGCAGGCCCTGGTCCACGACCCGATGTTCACCGACGACGAGCTCACCGCCTACGGCTTCACGCCGTACCACACGGGCGACCCCGTCGACGCAGCGATCGTGCAGGCCGACCACCCCGAGTACCGGGAGCTGGGCCCGGCCGACCTGCCCGGCGTGCAGGCGCTGCTCGACGGGCGCAACGCGACGGACCCGGCACGGTGGGAGGGCGTCCGACGCATCGTCATCGGCGTCGGCTGACGCCGCCCGGCCATCCACGACGCTCCGCGACACGGGAACGGGCGCGAACCGCAGGGTTCGCGCCCGTTCCTCGTCCGAGCCCGCGTCAGCCGATGATCGTGAACCCCGTCCAGCCGTTGCCGACCTGGCGGGGTGCGAGCAGCCCGGCCGCGCCGTCGCCGGGGTAGAGCCACAGCTTCCCCGTCGCCGCCTCACGGGCGATGATGTCGAACCGCCCGTCCCGGCTCCAGTCGGCGCCGCCCAGGATCACGTCGTAGCCCGACCAGTCCCCCGCGAGCGGCCGCCGGGCGTAGAAGCTTCCGGTGCCGTTGCCCGGGTAGATCCACAGCTTCCCGGTCGCCGCCTCACGGGCGATCAGGTCGACGCGGCCGTCGCCCGTGAGGTCCCCGCCGAACACGATGACGTCCATGATGTTCCAGCCGTTGCCGATCAGCCGCCGGGGCGCGAAGCCGCCCCGCCCGTTGCCCGGGTAGAGCCAGAGCTTCCCCGCCGCGTCGCGGGCCACGAGACCCGGCACGTTGCTCGCGTGCCACCCGTGCACGCCGACGAGCGCCGTGAAGCCCGCCCACCCGTTGCCGATGACGCGGGGCTTCCCGAAGCCGCCACGGCCGTTGCCCGGGTAGAGGCGTAGCGCGCCGGTGGAGGGGTCGGTCGTGATGATCTCCGGGAGCCGGGTCCCTCCGAAGTTGTACACCTGCGTCATGAGACCCATGACGTGCCAGCCGTTGCCGATCTGCGCGCGGGCGCCCCACAGTCCCGACCCGCGTCCGGGGTACAGCCAGAGCTTGCCGTCGGGCGCCCGGCCGATGAGGTCGGCCACCGTGTCGGAGTTCCAGTCCCGCTGCGGCGTCACGAGCGGCGGCTTCGGCGGCAGAGCGACCGACGCCGACGTCCACAGCGTCGACTTCAGGCCCCACGTCGAGCGGAAGGTCGCCGCGGTGACCGTCGCCGAGCCGGCCGTCCCCTGCACGGTGACGGACACGGTCCGCCCGCCGTAGGACCCCTTGCCGTCGCGGGTGACGGCGAGACCCGTGAAGATGCCGATGCCGGGGTACTTCGCCTCGATCTGGGCCTTGGTGATGGTCGTGGTCCACGTCGCGTACGCGTCGTAGGGGTCTGCCGCGGCAGCGAGGTACGGCCTGGACCCCGCCACCGAGTACCCGCCGTTGGAGGCGCTGAACTGCGTGAAGGCCGGCTGACCGCCATACGTGAGGATCCTGCCCGCGGTCGCGGTGACGGCCGCGGTCGCCAGCTCGTGGTGGAACACCTTGTCGGGGATCACGTTGCCCGCGCCGTCGTAGTCGGCCACGCCCCGGTAGACCTGGCACTGGGTGGAGTTGCACGTGTCGTGCCACCAGTCGCCGCCGTCGACGTCCCGCTCGAAGCTGGCGTAGGTCCGCGCCGCCACCGCCTGGGCCCGCACCGCCTCGCGCGACCAGGACGCTGGCATCTCGGCCTTCACCACAGACTTCAGGTACTCCCCCATCGGCAGCGTGACGGTCGTGTGGACGGTGCCGGTGGTGCCGACCCGGTTGGCGCTCACGACGCCGCGGTGCTCGCGGTAGGTCGAGCCCACGATGAGTCGGACGGTGCCGTCGGCCGCGCCGAACGTTGCCCGGGTCTTGCCCGCCAGCGCCGACGTGACCGCGTCGCTGCCGGCCGGGTACCACGTACCGTTGTAGTAGCCCTCGAGAACGAAGGTCGCCGAGACCAGCCGGAGGCGCCACGCCGTCGGCGTGACGGCCGTGCCGCCGGCCGAGACCGTCGAGGGGACCGGTGCGGACGCCCCCGATGCGCCGGTCTTGCTCGTCGAGCCCTGCACGGTCATCGAGGGCTCGGCGATGACCCACGTCTCGTTGTTGTCGGTGTCCTCCTGGATCCAGACCGTGATCGCCGTGGCGTCGCTCGTGGTCACGAGCGACGTCCCCGGGTAGTACGCGGCGAGGATCTGCGGGTAGGTGTGGCCGGCCTCGGCGCGGCCCTTGGCGCCGTACTGCGACATCCCGATGCCGTGCCCGTACCCGCGTCCCGTGATCACGATGTCGCCGGGGTTGGCCGCCACCGCAGCCGTGGATGCCGCCGTCAACCCGGTGAGCAGGACGGCGGGGACGAGGAGCGCGCCGAGGCGCCGCACCCGCCGCACACGATCGGTCATCGAAGTGCCTCTTCCTGGGGGACGGACATCGAGGTCACGGCGACGCGGCGGCCGAAGCCGCCGTTGCCGTCGCCGAGGTAGAGGTACGTGGTCCCGGACGGGGTCCGGGCGAGGAGCGCGGGCGCCCCGGTGGAGACCGGGTTGCTGACGCCGACGACGTCGCTGAAGGCGAGCCACCCCGAGCCGATGGTCGCGCCGCCCATCAGGGTGGTCCCCGCGCGGGCGAAGAAGGCCCGGAGCGCACCGGTGCCCTGGTGGATGGCGAACACGGTCGAGCCGCCGTTCCCGTCCCAGTCGGGTGCCGCGACGAGCGCGTACGTCCCGAAGCCGTTGCCGACCTGGTACTGGTGGTCCAGGCTTCCGTCGCGGCTGGCGTCGAACGGGTAGACGAACAGCCTCCCGTCCTGGTACTTCGCGAGCAGCTCCGGGACCCCGTCGAAGTCCAGGTCCCCGATCCCGAGGAGCTGCGTGAAGCCGCCCCAGCCCTGCCCGATGCGTACCGGCGGCGCGAAGTCCCCGCCTCCACGCGCCTCGTGGATGTACAGGTAGCCGGACGTGTCGGTCGTCACGACGTCGGCCAGGCCCGACCCGATGGCGTCACCCACCACGGCGGTGAGCACGGCCGAGCCGGTGTCGAGGCCCGGTGCCGTCGTGCTCGACCACGAGACGGACGACCTCGCGGGGTACTCGTAGAAGTACCCGCCGCCGTCGATGCCCAGGATCGACCGGCCCGACGTACCCCGCCACCCGGCGCCGGAGATCAGCGTGTGCATGTCGCCCCACCCGCTGCCCCACGCCGTGGGTGAACCGAAGGTGCCGGTGCCGCGGGACGGCATCGTGAGCATCCCGTCGCCCGAGGCGTCCCGCAGGATGATGTCCGGCCGCCCGTCGAAGGTCAGGTCGCCGGGGACGATGATCTCGTCGACAGGCACGGTCACCCTGCCGACGGTGGTCGTGGCGCGGAACGCGCCGCGTCCGCTGCCCGCGTAGACCTTCACCGTGCCGTCGTCGAGGACACCGACGACGTCCGGCACGCGGTCGCCCGTCACGTCTCCGGTGCTCGACGTGGCCTGCACGTGCCCCCAACCGTGCCCGATCCGGGTGCGGGGGCCGAACTTCATGGCGCCGTTGCCGGGGTAGAACCACATCAGCCCCGTGGTCTTCTCGATGGCGATGAGATCGCCACGACCGTCGCCGTTGAAGTCGCCGGGGGACAGCACGTGCTCCATGGCGCCCCAGCCGGTGCCGAGGGCCGTGCGACCGGCGAACGTCCCGGCGCCGGTGCTGTGGTAGACCCACAGCCGACCCGTCGCGGCCTCCCGGGCGAGGACGTCGCGTGTGCTCCCGCCGCGCAGGGCCGGTCCGATGGTCACCATGTCCATGGGGAGCCAGCCGTTGCCGATCCGGGCGCCTCGCTCCACGGGGTCGGCGGCCAGTGTGACGACGGTGGAAGGGTTCCCCGTCCGAAGGAGGTCCACCGAGCCGTCCGCGGTGACCGAGCGGTTGTTCGGCACCGGCAGGAAGCTCTGCAACGACGCGGCACCCGCCCGGATCGCCGGCAGGAGCCGCACCAGGTACTTGCCCGGGCAGGCGGTCTGCGCCGACGGCACGTCACGGTGACCGATGACGTTGGGGAGCGTGACACCGTTGAGGACGAAAGTGGCGCCCACCGGCACGCTGTGGATCGCGAGCTTCCAGGCGACGAGCCTGGTCACGGCATCCCGGGTCACCCGCGGCACGTCGGCGGTGTCGTGCCGTCCGATGACCGAGATCCCCGTCGAGACGCTGTTCGCCTCACTTGCGTGCACGCCCCGGATCGGCAGGTCGACGCCGCCCTGTCGGCCCTCCCACGTAGTCCCGAACCTGTCGACGAGGAAGTTGTAGCCGATGTCGGACCAGCCCCGGCCGTCCTGGTGGTACGCCTGGATGGACCGCAGCATGGCCGGGACCTGGGACTGCGCGTAGTTGTTGGCCGAGACCGTGTGGTGGATGACGGCAGCCTGCACCGAGCGGACCTCCGGCTCACCGTCGCGGAACGGGCGTGCGGCCCACGACGACCGCAGGAGGATGGTCGGCCGGGGCGCCGTGACGGGCCCGGGGCCGGTCACGGTGGCCACGTCGACCGCGCTGACCGACGGGGCAGCCTTCACGGAGCGCTGCGCGACCGGCGCCTCCTCGGCGACGACGACCGTCGAGTCCTCCAGGAGCGGGATGGGCTGCTCGCCGACGCCGACGAGGGTGAGCCGGAGGTCGCTCGGTCGGGTGTCGCCGAGTACGAGGACCCGCACCTGCACGACGGCGTCCTGCGTCACGAGGTACGGGGCGGTGCCCTGACGGGCTGGTCCACTGCCTTCCTCGCCGCCCGAGCCGCCCTCCTGGTCGAGGGTGAGCCAGCCGTCCCAGTCGTCGCCCACCCGGTTGCGGACGTCGACCTGGACGCCCTCCTGCGCACCGAGCCAGGTGACGCCGAGTGCGCTGACCTGCGTCGCCGGGACCTCGATGGGCTCGGTCAGGCCAACCACCACGGCGTCCGCCACGACCTCGCGCGCGGACTCCGCGAGCACGATGTCCGTCGGCTGGTCGCCCGCGTCCTCGTGCGTGCCGGCGTCGGCCGCCGACTCCGTCGCCGGGTCGAGCGCCCCGAGCTGCTCCGCACCGTCCTCCGCCACCTCGAGCGGGGCCTCCTCCACCACGGTGGCGCCGACATCCGCGGTCGCCGCCGGGCCTGTGCCCGGCACGGCCAGCACGCGGGCGAGGGGACGCGCCACGGGCGTCGCGGCTGCCGGGAGGGGCAGGGCCCCGGCGAGAGCCACTGCCGCGAGGGCTGCGGCGAGGGGTCGAGCTGCGCGCGGCGCCATGGGTGAACCTCCGTGTCGGCGGCGTTCCATCATGACCGAAGGCACCGGCGCGGCGGCACCGGCACGCCGACCCCGGCCCTCGTCCCTTCCACCTGTGAGCATCGGCACGTCGGGCCGCCGCCTGAATCGCACGGCGCCGACCGGTTGTCGACCCACGCCGCCCCCGTCCTCCGCCTCAGCCTCCCGCGAGCTCCGCGTGGAGCCCGGCGATGCGTGCAGCCTGTCGCTCCCACGAGTACTCGGCGCGCAGCTCAGCGGACCTCGCCCGGGCACGGTAGCCAGGCAGGTCGGCGAGCACCGTGCCAACGGCCGTCGCCAGGGCGGCGGGGTCGTCGGGGTCGAAGGTCTCCCCCACGCCCCACTCGCGGACGAAGCGCTGCATCTCCGCGACGTCGCTGACGACCACGGGCAGACCCGCGTACACGTAGTCGAACAGCTTGTTGGGCAACGCCATCTCGTGGTTGGGGAGCCCGCGCACCATCGGGTGCACCCCGACGTCCGCCGTGCGCAGGAAGTCGATGATCTGCTCGGGGTCGACGGGCTCGACGAGGTGCACGCGGCCCGCCACGCCGGCCTCCGCCGCCACGTCGAGGAGCGCGCGCGCCACGGGGTAGTGCGCGTTCGGCACGCACACGGCCGCGAGGTGGGCGTCGTCGAGCAGCGCCAGCGCCCGGATGATCGTCGGGATGTTCCGCAGCCGGCCCAGCACGCCGGAGTAGACGAGCAGGGGCGCGCCGTCGGGCACCCCGGCGACGGATCGGACGTCGCTCCCGGCCGGCGGCGGCTCGCCCTCGGACGGGGTGTTCAGCACGACGACGGGGCGGCGCGGCAGGCGGTACCGCTCCTGGAGGGCGTCGGCGATCGGCTCGCTGACGGTGATGAGCGCGTCCGCGGAGGTCACCAGCTCGGCCTCCATGTGCTGATAGGCCGCCTCCGTGACCGCGTCGCCGCCGGTCATGCCCGGGACGTACTCGTGCGCGTCGTAGAGGAGGGGCACCCGCCGGCCCTGCGCCGCGAGCCGCCGTCGCGCCTGCACGCCCGCACCGAGCAGGTGGATGTCGTGGATGTGCAGGACGTCGGGCTCGAGCCGCCACAGCCACTTGGTGAACGAGGCCTCGAGGTCGGCGATGTTCGCCAGCTCGCGCCGCCAGTCGACCCGGTCGAGGCGCGCGAGGCGTCGGCGGTCCCGGCGTCGCCACAGGCTCGCGAAGGCGCGCTCCTGCACGGTGAACGCCCGCGCCCGGACCCGGTGGACGAGCGTCCGCGCCCGCAGCACGGCCCGCCCGACGACGCCCCGGCCCTCCACCCGCGCCGACGC
>JAEWQZ010000229.1 GCA_023460255.1 Actinomycetes bacterium | reverse complement strand
CGGCTGGACGGTGACGGCCACGCCGCTCCCGCTCGACCCCGAGATCCCGCAGTGGGGCGACTCGCGGTACGTCGACCTGCACCTGTCCGGGCGGATGCGGGTCGCGGACGCGTTGTCCCACCTGTACGTGCTGCTCCCCACCCTGGACGCGGCCAAGCACTACTGGGTGGGGTCGGACGAGGTGGACAAGCTCGTCCGGGCCGGCGCCGGCTGGCTCGGCGCGCACCCGGCGCGGGACGAGATCGCCCGTCGCTACCTCGCGCACCGGACCTCGCTCGCGGAGTCCGCGATCGCGCGGCTCGCCGAGGTCGACGACCTGGCGGTCGAGGCGATCGACGACGCGGTGCCGGCCGACGGCGTGCCGGCCGACGCGGACGAGAGCTCGACGTCGGTCCCGCTGGCGCAGGCCCGTCGCGACGCCGTCCTGGCGGTGCTCCGCGAGGTGGGCGCGCGCAGCGTCGTGGACCTCGGGTGCGGGGAGGGCGGGCTGCTCAGCCTCCTGCTCGCCGAGGGCTTCGAGCCGCTGCTCGGGGTGGACGTCTCGGCGCGGGCCCTGGCGACGGCGGCCCGACGCCTGCACCTGGAGACCCTCCCGGAGCGGCTGCGCTCGCGCATCGACCTCGCGCAGTCCTCGGTCGTGTACACCGACGCGCGGGTGGCGGGCTTCGACGCCGCCGTGCTCATGGAGGTCGTCGAGCACGTCGACCCGCCGCGGCTGGCAGCGCTCGAGCGCGCGGTCCTCGGGGCCGCAGCGCCCGCGACCCTCGTCGTGACGACGCCGAACGCCGAGCACAACGTCCGCTACCCGACCCTGGCGGCCGGCGCGCTGCGGCACCACGACCACCGCTTCGAGTGGACCCGCGCCGAGCTCGCGGCCTGGGCCCGGGCCGCCGCCGACCGGTACGGCTACTCGGTCGAGCTCCGGCCGGTGGGCCCGGACGACCCGCAGGTCGGCCCGCCGACGCAGATGGCCGTGTTCCGGCGGACCGAGGCGGCGGAGGTGGCCCGATGACCGACCCGCGCGTGCTCACCGTGCCCGACCTGTCGCTCATCGTGCTCATCGGGGCCTCCGGCTCCGGCAAGTCGACCTTCGCCGCCCGCCACTTCGGGCCCTTCGAGACCCTGAGCTCCGACTACTGCCGTGGGCTCGTCTCCAACGACCCGAACGACCAGTCGGCCACCGCGGCGGCCTTCGACGTCCTGCACCAGGTCGCCGCCCACCGCCTCGACGCCGGGCACCTGACGGTGGTCGACGCGACGAACGTCCAGCGGTCCGCCCGCGCGGCCCTGGTCGACCTGGCGCGCGCGCACGACGTGCTGCCCGTGGCGATCGTGCTCGACGTGCCCGAGGCCGTGTGCCTCGAACGGAACCGGGGACGGGGGGACCGGGACTTCGGCGACCACGTCGTGCGCCGCCAGCGCGAGGACCTGCGCCGCTCGTTGCGCGGCCTCGGCCGCGAGGGCTTCCGCACGGTGCACGTGCTGCGCGGGGTCGACGAGGTCGACGCAGCGGTCGTCGAGCGCGCGCCACTGCGCTCCGACCTGCGCGACCAGCGCGGGCCGTTCGACGTCGTCGGCGACGTGCACGGCTGCCGCGCCGAGCTCGAGGCGCTGCTGACCGCCCTCGGGTACGACCTGGTGCGCGACGAGCAGGGGCGTCCGGTCGACGCGGTGCCGCCGCAGGGGCGTCGCGCGGTGTTCCTCGGCGACCTCGTCGACCGGGGCCCCGACAGCCCCGGCGTGCTGCGGCTGGTCATGGGCATGGTCGCCGCCGGCCACGCGCTGGCGGTGCCGGGCAACCACGAGAACAAGCTGGTGCGGGCCCTCGACGGGCGCAACGTGCAGGTCTCGCACGGCCTGGCGGAGACCCTCGAGCAGCTCGCCGCCGAGCCGCCCGAGTTCCGGGCCGCCGTGCGCGACTTCGCCGACGGCCTCGTCGCGCACCTCGTCCTGGACGCAGGGCGGCTCGTGGTCGCGCACGCCGGGCTGAAGGAGGCGTTCCACAACCGCGCGTCGGGCCGCGTACGGGCCTTCGCGCTGTACGGCGACACGACCGGCGAGACCGACGAGTACGGCCTGCCCGTGCGCTACCCGTGGGCGGAGGAGTACCGGGGGCGGGCCATGGTCCTCTACGGCCACACCCCGACGCCGACGCCCGTGTGGGTGAACAACACTATGTGCCTGGACACCGGGTGCGTCTTCGGCGGGCACCTCACCGCGCTGCGCTACCCCGAGAAGGAGGTCGTGCAGGTCCCGGCCGAGCGGGTCTGGTACGAGCCGGCCCGCCCGTTCCTGCCGGCGGGAGCGCCGGGCGAGCCCGGGACGTCCGCCGGGGCCCCGGCGGGCCCGGACGGCGTCGTCCGCCGCGACCCCGACGTGCTCGACGTCACCGACGTGCTCGGCAAGCGGGTCGTGGAGACCGCGCTGGCGGGTCGGGTCACCGTCGCGGAGGAGAACGCCGCCGGTGCTCTGGAGGTGATGAGCCGGTTCGCGGTCGACCCGCGCTGGCTCGTCCACCTGCCGCCCACGATGAGCCCGTGCGCCACGTCGCCCGACGGCGACCTGCTCGAGCACCCGGCCCAGGCCTTCGACTACTTCCGTCAGGAGGGCGTGGACCGCGTCGTGTGCGAGGAGAAGCACATGGGCTCGCGCGCCGTCGTGCTGGTCTGCCGTGACGGGGCGACGGCCGCCGGGCGGTTCGGCATGCCGGCGGGCATGACGGGCGTCGTGCACACCCGCACCGGGCGGCCGTTCTTCGACGCCGCGCGCACCGAGGCCCTCCTCGCCGTCGTGCGCGACGCCGCGACCTCGTCGAGCCTGTGGGACGCCGTCGGCACCGACGTGCCGGCGGACTGGCTGCTGCTGGACTGCGAGCTCATGCCGTGGTCGGTCAAGGCCGTCGAGCTGCTGCGCAGCCAGTACGCAAGCGTGGGCG
>JAEWQZ010000228.1 GCA_023460255.1 Actinomycetes bacterium | reverse complement strand
GGTCCACCCAGCCGACGGGGTCGCCGTGGGCCGTGACGAGCACGACGGCGGCGCCGTCCGCGCCCGCCGCGTCGGCGTCCGCCACGCTCGCTCCGACGGGGATCGTGACGGCCGGCCGCGCGAGGGCCCCCAGCACCAGCGCGTCGACGGCCTCCCGGGTGGCCACCTGCCGCAGGTGGGCCGATGCACCGGCCCAGAGCATCGCCCCGATGAGGGCCGACCACACGACGACGGGCAGGCTCACGTCGCTCCCGCCGAGGAAGGGGACGAGCAGCGCCCAGGCGAGCAACGCCACCGCGACCACCCGGCCGAACCCCGCCGCCACGCGCGTCCCGGTCGCGCGCCGTCCCGTCACGCGCCAGACCAGGGCCTCGAGGATCCAGCCGCCGTCCATCGGCAGGCCGGGCAGCAGGTTGAACGCGGCCACGAACGCGCTCGCCCAGGCGAGCATGAGGACGATGAGGGCGCCGACGGGGGGCAGGTCGACGGTGCGCCACAGCGCCCACGCCCCCGCGGCCACCGCGACGTTCGCCAGCGGTCCGGCCACCGCCACCAGGGCGCTGGTGCCTGCCGTGGCGGCGCCTGCCATCTCGGTGTGGCCACCGGTGAGAGTGAGGACGATCTGCCGCACGGCCAGGCCCCGCCACCGTGCGACGACGGCATGCGCGAGCTCGTGCAGGAGCACGGAGCCGTTCAGCAGCAGGGCGAGCACGAGACCGACGAGGAGGCTGCCCACCCCGTCCAGGCCCGGCAGGGTGCTCGCCGGGGGCGCGACGACGAACGCGAGGACCACCGTCGCGACGAGCCAGCCCGGGTTGAGCACGATCGGCGCGCCGGCGGCCCGCCCGATGACGATCCCCGACCGCCGCTTCGCCTGCACCGGCACAGCCTACGGTCGCCCCTGTGGGTCGGCGGCACGCTGTCGGACCAGGCCCGTACCCTGCTTGCGTGAGCGAGACAGCCCCCGACCCGGTGCCCGGGATCGCGTCGCCCCCCGAGCCCGGGGCCGAGATCGCGGCGGTGCTCGACGAGCCGCTCGACGACGCCGCGTGCGACCCCGGCCCGCCTCGGCGACCCGGGCTGTCGCCGTCACGCGCCAACGACTTCATGCAGTGCCCGCTGCTGTTCAGGTTCCGGGTGGTCGACCGCCTGCCGGAGCCGCCGAGCGCTGCGGCCGTGCGCGGCACGCTCGTCCACGCGGTCCTCGAGCGCCTCTTCGACGCACCGGCCGGCCGGCGCACCCTGGAGGCTGCCCGTGCCCTGCTCGAACCCTGCTGGGAGGCCCTGCTCGAGGAACGGCCGGAGTGCGCCGACCTGCTCCCCGACGGCGACGACACCACGTGGTTCGCGGACGCTGAGGCGCTCCTCGCCACGTACTTCACGCTCGAGGACCCGAACCGGCTCGAGCCCGCGGAGCGCGAGCTCGTGGTCCGCAGCGACCTCGACGACGCAGTCGAGCTGCGCGGGATCGTCGACCGGCTCGACGTCGCCCCTGACGGCGCCATGCGGGTGGTCGACTACAAGACCGGCCGCTCCCCCGGTCCCGGGTTCGAGGGCTCCGCGCTGTTCCAGATGAGGTTCTACGCCCTGCTCCTCGCCCGGCTGCACGGCCGCGTGCCCGCGATGCTCCAGCTCGTCTATCTCGGGGACGGGACGGTCCTGCGGCACGTCCCGCAGGACGGCGAGCTGGAGCAGGTCGAGCGCAGGGTGCGGGCGATCTGGTCCGGCATCCAGTCGGCGGCGCGCAGCGGCTCGTGGCAGCCGCGACGGTCGGCCCTGTGCTCCTGGTGCGCGCACCAGGCCCTGTGCCCCCTCTTCGGCGGGACGCCCCCGGAGGTGTCCGCCGACGCCGTCGAGCACGCCCTCGGCGTCCGCCCGACCGACGGGCAGCTGGTCAGCCCGTGACCAGGTCGACCGTCGCGCCGTCGACGACCCGGGCCAGCACCGCCAGATCGAGCCGCTCGAGGCTGTCGACCCGGCTCAGGCCCGGCCGCGGCTCCACGGGCACGATGTGCTGGACGCCGATCGTGCGTGCCCCGGCAGCCAGTGCCGACGCGATGCCCGGTGGCGAGTCCTCGAGCGCGACGCACGCCCGGACGTCGACGCCCAGCCGGGCGGCCGCGACGAGGTAGGGCTCCGGGTGCGGCTTGCCGTGGGTGACCTCGTCACCCGGGACGACGACGGAGAAGGTGCCGGCAGGCGCCTGCTCCAGCACGGCATCCGTCAGGGCCCGGTAGGACATCGTCACGAGCGCCGAGGGGACGCCCGCGGCAGCGAGCGCGCCGAGCAGCTCGAGGGCGCCGGGCTGCCAGGGGACCTCCCTGCGCACCTGGTCGACGACCCGCGTCAGCATCCGTTCGACGACCGCCTCGGCGGGCAGGTCCACCCCGTGCTCGCGGAGCACCTCGGCGGCGGCCAGGAGCGGCAGGCCGATCATCCGCGCGGCGTGGTCCGGGGTCCAGACGAGGCCGAACTCCGCGACGAGCTCCCCCTCGGCCGCCATCCAGTACGGCTCGGTGTCGACGAGAGTCCCGTCCATGTCCCAGAGCACGGCGGCGGGCAGCGGGCGCGCGGCGTCGGGGACCGGCGGGGGGAGCACCCGCGCAGTCTAGGCGCGCGATGGGCGGCACCCGGACCAGCGCCTAGGCTGACGGTATGACGCACGCCTCCCCCGGCCCCCTGCGCGGGCCCGTGCTGCTGGCCGCCTTCGAGGGGTGGAACGACGCCGGCGGCGCGGCCACCCAGGCCATGCTCCACCTCGCCGAGGTGTGGGGCGGGGAGCTCGTCGACGAGCTCGACCCGGAGGAGTACCACGACTTCCAGGTGAACCGTCCGACGGTGAGCCTGGACGACGCCGGACGGCGGACCATCTCCTGGCCGTCGACGACGGTGCACGCCGCGACCCGGCCCGGGGGCGAGATCGTCGCCCTCGTGCAGGGCATCGAGCCGTCGATGCGGTGGCGCCGCTACTGCGCCGAGGTCCTCGACACGGCCGAGCGGCTCGGCGTCACGACTGTCGTCACCCTGGGCGCCCTGCTCGCCGACGTCCCCCACAGCCGCCCCATCCCGGTGACGGCGACCTCGGACGACCCGGAGCTGCGGCTGGCCCTGGGCCTGGACGAGAACACCTACGAGGGCCCGACCGGGATCGTCGGCGTGCTCCAGCACGAGGCGACCCGGCGCGGCCTGCGCGGGCTGTCCGTGTGGGCCGCCGTCCCGCACTACGTGGCGCACCCCCCTTCGCCCAAGGCCACCGTGGCGCTGCTCGTGCGCATCGAGGAGCTGCTCGGGGAGGCGATCCCGCTCGGTGACCTGCCCGAGGACGCCGAGGCCTGGCAGCACGGCGTCGACGAGCTGGCGGCGGAGGACTCGGAGATCGCCGAGTACGTCGCCCAGCTCGAGGAGGCCAAGGACACGGCGGAGCTGCCCGAGGCGAGCGGCGAGGCGATCGCCCGGGAGTTCGAGCGGTACCTCCGACGCCGCGAGCGCGGCAGCGGCGGGGCCGGCTCCTAGGCCGGGCGAGCGACCGTCACAGCCGGACGCCGAGCAGTGCGTCCACCGCCCGCGCCACGAGCCCGGGAGCGCCCTCGACGTCGCCGCCGAGCGTGTGGGCCGTCGCGGCCCACGCGTCCACCGCGGCCAGCGCCCGCGGCGCGTCCAGGTCGTCCGCCAGTGCCGTCCGGAGCTCGGCGACGGTGCTCTCGGCCTCCGGCCCCCCGACGCCGGACAGCGCGGCGCGCCAGCCGGCGAGCCGTCGCTCGGCGTCTGCGAGCACTGTGTCGTCCCACTCCCAGTCCGCGCGGTAGTGGTGCGCCAGGACGGCGAGGCGCACGGCCATGGGGTCGACTCCCTCGGCGCGCAGCTGCGAGACCAGGACGAGGTTGCCCAGCGACTTGCTCATCTTCTCCCCCCGGTACCCCACCATCCCGGTGTGCACCTGGAGCCTGCCGCCCGCACCGCCGAGGGCACGCGCGTGCGCCGTGGACATCTCGTGGTGGGGGAAGCACAGGTCGCGCCCGCCGCCCTGCACGTCGAACGCCGGGCCGAGAGAGCTCCCCGCGATCACCGTGCACTCGATGTGCCACCCGGGGCGTCCCCGGCCCAGGACGCCGCCGTCCCAGGCGGGTTCGCCGGGTCGCTCCCGACGCCACAGCGCAGGGTCGAGCGGGTCGCGCTTGCCGGGCCGTCCGGGGTCGCCGCCGCGCTCGGCGAACAGGGCGACGGTCTCGTCGTGGCTGAGGCCGGGGACGCTCCCGAAGTGCCTGTCGGCGGCGATGTCCGCGTAGACGTCGCCGAGGTCGGGACGGTCGCCACCCGCCCCTGGCTCAAGTTGAACCCGGTACGCCAGGCCGAGGTCGAGCAGCCGTGCGACGGCGTCGGCGACGAGCGGGATGGTCTCCACGGCCCCGAGGTACGTGTGCGGGGGGAGGACGCCGAGGGCGGTCATGTCCTCCGCGAACAGGGCCGTCTGCTCCTCGGCGAGGGCTGCCCAGTCGACCCCGGTGCTCGCCGCGCGCTCCAGGAGCGGGTCGTCGACGTCCGTGACGTTCGACGCGTAGTGCACCCGCAGGCCCGCGTCGAGCCAGGCCCGGTGCAGCAGGTCGAAGGCGATGTAGGTGGCCGCGTGCCCGAGGTGTGTCGCGTCGTACGGCGTGATGCCGCAGACGTACATCGAGGCGTCCGGCCCGCTCGTCGCGTCGGCGAGCCGTCCCGTCGCGCCGTCCGCCAGACGGACCACCCCACCGGTGCCCGGGATCCTGGGGACGTGAGGGGCGGGCCAGGTGCGCACGGCCGTCACTCTAGCCGCGGCCGAGCACGACCCGGACCCGGCCGCCACGCGCCACACTGGTGTCGTGGTCACCGCCCTCATCCGGACGGGGTCCGGCTGGCCATGAGCCGGGCTCAGGCGCCGGGACCGACCGCCTCCAGCGTCCCGGCGACCACGAGCCCGACGATCACCGCTGCGAACACGATCCGGTAGACCACGAACGGCAGGTACGTGCGGGTCGACACCAGTCGCAGGAACCCGATGATCACCAGGTAGCCGACGACGAACGCCACGGCCGTGGCGATCAGCGTGGCCAGGAGCGACGGGGTGCCAGGGGTGCCGAGGTCGTCGAGGCTCGTCGCGAGCTGCTGGAAGCCCGATCCGAAGACCGCCGGCATGGCCAGCAGGAACGAGTACCGCGCAGCCGCCTCCCGGGTGTACCCCAGGAGAAGTCCCATGCTGATGGTCCCCCCCGACCGGGAGACGCCCGGCACCAGCGCCATCGCCTGGGCGAAGCCGAACGCCACGGCGTGCCCCGCCGTCAGCTCGTCGAGCGTGCGCCGCTTCGCCCCGACGCGGTCCGCCACGCCGAGGACGACGGCGAACACCGCGAGGGTCAGGGCGATGAGGCGCAGGTCGCGGAAGGGACCCTTGATCGACTCCTCGAAGGCAAGCCCGAGGACCACGATCGGCACCGTGCCCAGCGCGATCCACCAGGCCATCCGCGCGTCCGGGTCGCCGTGGCCGAGGCGTGCCCGCCAGTCGGGTCCCCCGTGCCCGCGCAGCGCCCGCCACCACGCGGACACGATGCGCGCGATGTCCCGGCGGAAGTAGACGACCACCGCGGTCTCCGTGCCGATCTGGGTGATCGCGGTGAACGCGGCGCCGGCATCCCGCCCGTACGGCAGGAGCTCCCCGACCACCCGCAGGTGCGCGCTGGAGGAGATCGGCAGGAACTCGGTGAGCCCCTGCACCAGCCCGAGGACCACCGCCTCCCACCACGTCACGAGGCGACACCCTACCTGCCTGCACACCGGCCCGCCGCGCCTCGGACGGGCCCGCGCCGGCCGCCGGTAGCCTGCGGCCATGCACGAGCGCCCCCTCGGTTCGACGGGTCTGCGCGTCTCCGCCCTCGGGCTCGGCACCCTCACGTGGGGCCGGGACACCGACGCGGACGACGCCGCGACGCTGCTGCGCGACTTCGTCGACGCCGGCGGCACCCTCGTCGACACCGCGGCGTCCTACGGGGACGGCGCAGCCGAGGAACTCCTGGGCGAGCTCGTGGGGAGCCTCGTCGGCCGGGACGACGTCGTGCTGTGCAGCAAGACGGGGGTCCGGCGCACCGCCGACGGCGGCGTGGTCGACGCGTCGCGCCGCACGCTCCTCAGCGGCCTGGACGCCTCTCTGCGTCGGCTCGGCACCGACCACCTCGACCTGTGGCTGGTCCAGGCCCCCGACCCGGGGACCCCGCTGGAGGAGACGGTGGGAGCCCTGCGGTACGCGCTGGACACGGGCCGCGCGGCCTACGTCGGGCTGTCGAACCACCCCGGGTGGGCCACGGCCCGGGCCGCCGGGCTGCTGGAGCCCGCGCACCGGCTCGCCGCGGTCCAGGTCGAGTACTCCCTCCTGGAGCGCGGCGTGGAGCGTGAGGTCGTGCCGGCGGCGGCCGCGCTCGGGATCGGCCTGCTCGCGTGGTCCCCGCTCGGCCGTGGCGTGCTCACCGGCAAGTACCGGCGCACCGTCCCGGCGGACTCGCGCGCGGCCTCCGCCCACCTGGCCGGCTTCGTCGCGCCGTACCTGGGCGCGGACGCCGCCCCGGTCGTCGACGCGCTGGTCACGGCCGCCGAGGGCCTCGAGACGTCACCTCTGGAGGTCGCGCTGGCCTGGGTGCTCGGCCGGCAGCAGGTGGCGGCCGCTGTCGTCGGGCCGCGGACGCCAGCCCAGCTCACGGCGGCGCTCGAGGCACGGCTCGACCTGCCCGACGCGATCGTCGCGGCGCTGGACGAGGTGAGCGCGCCGGCCGTCGGCTACCCGGAGCGGCGCGCCTAGGAACGCACGGCCGGGTCAGGCGCTGTCGTCGTCGTCGCTGTCGTCGTCGTCGCTGTCGTCGTCGTCCTCGACGAGGTCCTCGAGGTCGTCGTCGAGGTCGTCCTCGTCCAGGTCGTCCTCGTCGAGGTCGTCCTCCCCCTCGTCCTCCGCGTCATCGTCGAGCAAGCCGAACGGCGTGGTCTCCCCGTGCACCCGCGCGAGCGCGTCCTCGTAGACCTCGAAGGCGTCCGCGAGCACGTCGTACGCGTCGTCGACGGCCGGGTCGTCGTCCGCGCGCCGGGTCGCGACGGCCGTGAAGTGGGCCTCGAGCGCGGCGACGAAGCGGTCGAGGGCGGCACGCGGGTCGACGGTCATGGTCCGAAGGTAGCGCCGGGACGTGCACAATGGCACTCGATCCAGCGGCTCGGGGTCCTCGGGAGGTAGCAGGCGTGCAGGACGAGGTGACCGCGCGGGGCGCCCGCGACGGTTGGCGGGCGCGGGGATCGCACTACGAGTACCGCGTCCTGACCCTCGGCGAGGCCACCGACCACAACGACGCGCGCCGCCTGCTCACCGACGCGGCGGAGTACGGCCGCTGGGAGCTGGCCCGCTCGCTCCTCTTCGCGGGCGGGCGCCGCAAGATCTGGCTGCGCCGCAAGATCATCCACGTCGAGCGCACGCTCTGAGCCGCCGCGGGCGCGCCGGCCGGGCCGGCTCAGCAGGTGGCCAGCAGCCGGTCGAGCACGCGGGTGCCGAAGCGCAGCGCGTCGACGGGGATGCGCTCGTCCACGCCGTGGAAGAGCGCCGGGAAGTCCAGGTCGGCGGGCAGGCGGACCGGCGCGAACCCGTACCCCGTGATCCCGAGCCGGGACAGCGACTTGTTGTCCGTGCCCGCGGACAGCGCGTACGGCAGGACCGCGGCGCCCGGGTCCTCCGCCAGCAGCGCCGCGCTCATCGCGTCCACCAGCGGGCCGGCGAACGGCGTCTCGAGGGCGACGTCGGCGTGGACCTGCTCCACGCGCACGCGCGGGCCGGCCAGCTCGGCGACGGTCGCCCGGACGGCGTCCTCGCGACCCGGCAGGAAGCGGGTGTCCAGGACCGCCTCGGCGCGCCCGGGCACCACGTTCGCCTTGTAGCCGGCGGCCAGCTGGGTGGGGTTGGCCGTGTCGCACAGCGTGGCCGCCACGAACCGGCGGGCCGGGCCGAGCGCGTCCACGAGCCGCTGGACCCCCGCCTCGTCGCCCGGCTCGTACGGCAGGCCCGTGAGATCGGCGACGCCGCGCAGCAGTGCGTCGACGGTCGGGGTCAGGTGCAGGGGCCAGGGGTGCGCACCGATCCGCGCGACCGCCGCGGCGAGCTCGGTGACCGCGTTCTCGGTGTTCACCGCGGAGCCGTGCCCCGCCCGGCCCTCGGCCACGAGGCGCAGCCAGCCGATCCCCTTCTCCGCCGTCTGGAGCAGGTACGCGCGCCGCCCGGCGACCTCGACGGAGAACCCGCCGACCTCGCTGACCGCCTCCGTCGCTCCCTCGAAGAGCTCAGGACGGTGGTCGACGGCCCATCGCGCGCCGTACACCCCGCCCGCCTCCTCGTCCGCGAAGAACGCGACGACGACGTCCCGCGCCGGCCGGCGGCCCTCGCGGACCATCTGCCGCACGACCGCCAGGATCATCGCGTCCATGTCCTTCATGTCCACGGCCCCGCGGCCCCACAGGACCCCGTCGCGCTCCTCACCGGAGAACGGGTGCACGGCCCAGTCGGCCGCCTCGGCCGGGACGACGTCGGTGTGCCCGTGCAGGACGAGGGCGGGTCGCGTCGGGTCGGTCCCCGGCAGGCGCACGACGACGGAGGTGCGGCGCGGCGCCGACTCGAACACCTCGGGCTCCAGGCCGACCTCGGCGAGCAGGCCTGCGACGTGCTCGGCAGCCGCGCGCTCCCCCGGGCCCTCGTTGTCGCCGTAGTTCGAGCTGTCGATCCGCAGGAGGTCGGCGCAGATGCCCACCACCTCGTCCTCCGCGCGGACCGGTGCGGGACCGGCGGGGGCCGTCGGGTCGGGGATCGACGTCATGTGCGCCACCGTACCCGCGGGAGCGGCGGCGACCGACGCCGGCGGGGCCGCCGACCTCAGCCGGCCGCGTCCAGCCCCCGGCGGGCCAGCAGCGGGCCGATCTCCGGGTCGCGCCCCCGCAGCTCGCGGAACGCGTCCATCGCGTCCAGGGAGCCGCCGCGCGCCAGCACGGTGCGTCGGAACCGATCGCCGTTGTCCCTGGTCAGACCCCCGTTCTCGGCGAACCACTCCACGGTGTCGGCGTCCAGCACCTCCGACCAGATGTAGCCGTAGTACCCCGCCGAGTAGCCGCCCGCGAACACGTGCTGGAAGTACGTGCTGCGGTACCGCGGCGGGACGGGCGCGAAGGCGACCCCGGCCGCGGCGAGGGCCCGGGCCTCGAACGTCTCCACGTCGTCGACGTCGTCGGGCACCTCGTCCGGCCCGAGCTGGTGCCAGGCCTGGTCGAGGAGCGCGGCGGCGAGGTACTCGGTGGTCGCGAACCCCTCGCCCCACTGGCGCGCCGCCAGCAGGGTGTCGATCCACTCCGCCGGCATCGGCTCGCCCGTGCGGTGGTGCACGGCGAACCGCGCGAGGACCTCCGGGTCCCACGCCCACATCTCGTTGACCTGGGAGGGGTACTCCACGAAGTCCCGCGGTACCTCGGTACCGGCCTGCGACGGGAACCGCACGTCCGAGAGCAGGCCGTGCAGCGCATGCCCGAACTCGTGGAAGAGGGTGCGCACCTCGTCCCAGGTGAGGAGCGTGGGCTCGCCGTCGGGCGGCTTGGGGATGTTGTGGTTGTTGACGACGACGGGCCGCTCCCCGAGCAGCCGGTTCTGCGCGACCAGCTCGTTCATCCAGGCACCGCGGTGCTTGGACTCCCGCTGGTAGAAGTCGACCAGGAACAGCCCGACACCTGCCCCGGCCTCGTCGAGCACCTCGTAGACCCGCACGTCCGGGTGGTAGCCGCGCAGGTCCGCGCGGTGGGCGAACGTCAGCCCGTACAGCCGCTCCGCCGCGTGGAACACCCCGTCGACGAGCACGCGCTCGAGCTCGAGGTACGGGCGGAGCATCTCCTCGTCGAGGGCGTAGCGATCGGCGCGGACCCGCTCGGCGTAGCGCGACCAGTCCCAGGCCTCCAGGACGGCGCCGGGCTCGTCCATGGCGAGCGCCACCTCGAGCGCCGCAGCCTCGCGGCGGGCGTTCGCCACCGCCGCCGGGGCGAGCCGCGCGAGCATCGCGTTCACGGCCGCCGTCGTCCGGGCGGTGCCGTCCTCTGCCACGTACGCGGCGTGGTGGTCGTAGCCGAGCAGGCGGGCGCGCCGCGCCCGCAGCCGCGCGAGCTCGAGCAGCGC
>JAEWQZ010000227.1 GCA_023460255.1 Actinomycetes bacterium | reverse complement strand
AGTGCGAGCTCGCCGTCGTCCGTGGCGGGGCCGTCGGCGAGCACGGAGCCGACCTCGACCCGGTCACCCTCGTCCGCCAGCACGCGCTGGTTGTAGGACGTGCCCTGGTTCGAGCGGCGGAACTTCGCGACCCGGTAGGTCGTCGTCGTGCCGTCGTCGTTCGCGACGGTCACGAGGTCTGCGGAGACCTCGGTGACGACGCCCGGCTTGGTGGCCACGACCACGTCACCGGCGTCGACGGCGGCGCGCCGCTCCATGCCGGTGCCGACCAGCGGGGCCTCGGCCCGCACGAGCGGCACGGCCTGGCGCTGCATGTTCGCGCCCATGAGGGCACGGTTGGCGTCGTCGTGCTCGAGGAACGGGATCATCGCCGTCGCGACGGAGACCATCTGTCGCGGCGAGACGTCCATGTAGTCCACCTGGTCCGGCGGGACCAGCTCGACCTCGCCGCCCTTGGTGCGCACGAGCACGGCGTCCTCGGCGAAGTGGCCCTTGTCGGTCAGCGGGGCGTTCGCCTGCGCGATGACGTAGTTGTCCTCGTCGTCGGCCGTCAGGTAGTGGACCTCGTCCGTGACGCGACCCTTGGTGACCTTGCGGTACGGCGTCTCGACGAACCCGAACGGGTTGATCCGGCCGTAGGTGGCCAGCGAGCCGATGAGGCCGATGTTCGGGCCCTCAGGGGTCTCGATCGGGCACATGCGGCCGTAGTGCGACGTGTGCACGTCGCGGACCTCCATGCCCGCGCGGTCGCGGGACAGGCCGCCGGGGCCCAGCGCGGACAGGCGGCGCTTGTGCGTCAGGCCCGCGAGCGGGTTGTTCTGGTCCATGAACTGGCTGAGCTGGGAGGTCCCGAAGAACTCCTTGATGCTCGCCACGACCGGCCGGATGTTGATCAGCGTCTGGGGCGTGATCGCCTCGACGTCCTGGGTGGTCATCCGCTCGCGGACGACGCGCTCCATCCGGGACAGGCCCGTGCGGACCTGGTTCTGGATGAGCTCGCCGACGGCGCGGATGCGGCGGTTGCCGAAGTGGTCGATGTCGTCGGTCTCGACGCGCACGTCCACGACCTCGTCGCCGCGCTTGCCGGGCAGGGTCGTCAGCTCGGCGTGCAGGGCCGCGAGGTAGCGGATCGTCGCGACGACGTCGCCGCGGGTGAGCACCGAGTCCGTGAGCGGGGCGTCGAGGCCCAGCTTCTTGTTGACCTTGTACCGGCCGACCTTGGCCAGGTCGTAGCGCTTGGAGTTGAAGTAGAAGTTGTCCAGCAGCGCGCGGCCGGCCTCGATGGTCGGCGGCTCGCCCGGGCGGATCTTCCGGTAGATGTCCAGCAGCGCCTCGTCCTCGGTGTGGACGTGGTCCTTCTCGAGGGTCTCGAGGACGACGGGCAGGTCCGCGAAAGCCTCGCGGATCTCCTCCTCCGTCATGCCGAGCGCCTTGAGGAAGACCGTCACCGACTGCTTGCGCTTGCGGTCCACGCGCACGCCGACCGCGTCGCGCTTGTCGATCTCGAACTCGAGCCACGCACCACGGCTCGGGATGATCTTGGCCGTGAAGACGTCCTTGTCGGAGGTCTTGTCGGCGGTCCGCTCGAAGTAGACGCCCGGGGACCGCACGAGCTGGCTGACGACGACGCGCTCCGTGCCGTTGATGATGAACGTGCCGCGCTCGGTCATCAGCGGGAACTCGCCCATGAACACCGTCTGGCTCTTGATCTCGCCCGTCGTGTAGTTGACGAACTCGGCGGTGACGAAGAGGGGCGCGGCGTAGGTGAAGTCCTTCTCCTTGCACTCCTCCGGCGTGTACTTCGGCGGCTCGAAGCGGTGGTCACGGAAGGAGAGCGACATGCTCCCGCCGAAGTCCTCGATCGGGGAGATCTCCTCGAAGATCTCCTCCAGGCCCGAGGAGGTCGGGACGTCGTTGCGCCCGGCCTCGACGGCGGCGGCCACCCGGTCCTGCCATGCCTGGTTGCCCAGGAGCCAGTCGAAGGACTCCGTCTGCAGGCCCAGGAGGTCCGGGACCTCGAGGGGCTCGTGGATCTTGGCGAAGGAGATGCGGGGCGATGCTGTGCGGTTCGCAATGGCGTCGGCGGTCGGTGCAGAAGGGGTGCGCGAGGCAGCCAAGAGGGGTCCTTCCCTGCGGATCGTGTGCACGCGCGCCGCGCCCGGGCCTACCCTGCTCGTCTGCCCCGTCCCACCGGAGCGGGTGGGCGACCGTCACGAGCCCATGACGATCGGTTCGGCACCCGGGCAGCGCTCGGGACCGAAGGGCGGATGAGGGGTACGGGCACAAGCCAGCGCAAAGCGCTAGCGTACTCAGTCTGACCAGCCCTGTCCAACGAGCCTCAGGGTCGCCGGGCGCGCCCCCTTGACGAACGCGCCTCCACGCCGCACCATCCGCCACCCTGTGGCCGCTCGATGTCGCGGGCTCCGGAGAGTTCTGCTCACCCTGCGAGCGGAGGCCTCCGGACGGAGGCCCCGCCGATGCGCACGAGAGGGCCCGCCCCCGTGGGTACGGGCCCTCTCGTCGAGCAGGTCAGGCAGGGGTCACTTGAGGGTGACGGTGGCGCCGGCGCCCTCGAGCTGCGCCTTGGCCTTCTCCGCGGTCTCCTTGTTGACGCCCTCGAGGACGGGCTTGGGCGCGCCGTCGACCAGGTCCTTGGCCTCCTTCAGACCGAGGCTGGTGAGCGCGCGCACCTCCTTGATGACCTGGATCTTCTTGTCGCCGGCGGCCTCGAGGACGACGTCGAACTCCGACTTCTCCTCGACCTCCTCGGCGGCGGCGGCGCCGCCGGCCGGGGCGGCCGCGACGGCCGCGACCGGCGCGGCAGCCGTGACCTCGAAGACCTCCTCGAACTTCTTCACGAACTCGGAGAGCTCGATGAGGGTGAGCTCCTTGAAGGCCTCGATCAGCTCGTCGGTGGTGAGCTTCGCCATGGTGGCGTTCCTTTCGTGTGCCCCGCGACGGTGCGCAGGTGTCGGTGGTTCGGACGCAGAGGGCCGTCAGGCCGCCTGCTCGGTGGCCCGCTTCTCGCGCAGGGCGTCGATGGTGCGCACGGCCTGGGCCGTGTTCGCGGTGAACATGTAGGCGGCCTGGTAGAGCTTCGCCTTCATGGCGCCGGCCGCCTTGGCCAGCAGGACCTCACGCGACTCGAGGTCGGCGAGGGTCGTGATGTCAGCAGCGGTGACGAGGCGGCCGTCGAGCACGCCGCCCTTCACCACGAGCTGGGGGTTGGCCTTGGCGAAGTCACGCAGGCCCTTGGCCACCTCCACCGGGTCACCGGTGACGAAGGCGATCGCGGACGGGCCGGCGAGCTGGGCGTCGAAGCCCTCGACACCCGCCTCGCGCGCCGCGATGGCGGACAGCGTGTTCTTCACCACGGCGTAGGTGGCGTTGCCGCCGAGCGAGCGCCGCAGCGTCTTCAGCTGGGCGACGCTCAGTCCGCGGTACTCGGTGAGCACGACCGCGTTCGCGGTACGGAACCGCTCGGTGAGCTCGGCGACCGCGGCTGCCTTGTCAGGCCTCGCCATGTCGATCCTTCCGGTGGTGGTGCCGCAGGCGCCGGACCACCGGGTCCACTCATGACGAGAGCCCCGGCGCAGGCGCGGGGCTCGGGGGCACGGCCAGCGCCGCACCTCGAATCACTCGCCTGCGCGGGCCTCCGCCGGAGCGGGACTTCGGTGGCTCCCCGAGGGGCAGCCGACGACCTGCGGTCTTGGGCGTCGCCCAGAGTACGCGACGCGCGCGGCGGGGCCCAAATCTGCAGGCCCACCTGACGCATCCGGCCCCGCCCTTCGGACAACCGTGGCCCGTCGAGCAACCGTTGCTCGTCGAGCAACCGTGGCCCGTCGAGCAACCGTTGCTCGTCGGACGCGCACTCGCTCGAACGAGAACAACCGTCCGTTGCCCTGGGACGGCGTGGACGGACGCCGGGCGGCACACATGACGGAGGCCCGGACCGACGGGCGGTCCGGGCCTCCGGCATCGGGCGAGGGGCGACGTCAGGCGACGTCCTCCTCGACCATGAGGTTGCGGGTGCGGTTCGGGTCGAGCGGGACGCTCGGGCCCATGCTCGAGGCGATGAACGCCTTGAGCACGTAGCGGCCCTTGGACGCGGCCGGCTTGAGCCGGAGCACCTCCTCCAGGGCGGCCGCGTAGTTCTCGACCAGGGCCTGGTCCTCGAACGACGCCTTGCCGATGATGAAGTGCAGGTTCGCGTGCTTGTCGACGCGGAACTCGATCTTGCCGCCCTTGATGTCGGACACGGCCTTCGCGACGTCCATCGTGACGGTGCCGGTCTTGGGGTTCGGCATGAGGCCGCGCGGGCCCAGCACCTTGCCCAGTCGACCGACCTTGCCCATGAGGTCCGGCGTCGCGACGGCGGCGTCGAAGTCCGTGTAGCCGGCGGCGACCTTCTCGATCAGCTCGTCCCCGCCGACCTCGTCGGCACCCGCGGCGATGGCCTGCTCGGCCCGGTCGCCGACGGCGAAGACCAGCACGCGGGCGGTCTTGCCGGTGCCGTGCGGCAGGTTGACGGTGCCGCGGACCATCTGGTCGGCCTTGCGGGGGTCGACGCCGAGGCGGAACGCCACCTCGATCGTCGCGTCGTACTTCGTCACGGACGTCGCCTTCGCGAGGCGGATCGCCTCGAGCGGCGCGTAGAGCCGCGACCTGTCGATCTTCTCAGCGGCGGCGCGGTACGCCTTGCTGCGCTGTGCCATCTGCTCATCTCCTTGTCAGCAGTCGTGGTGCGGGCCAGCGCGGCCCTCCCACTACCCGGGCGGGTGCCCGGGGGTTCTGGTGCCCTATCTCCGGGCCGAGGTCCTCAGCCCTGGACGGTACCTTTCTCGTCCAGCGCTTGCGGTCCTCGCCCTACGGCAGGACTCGCTCCGCTTCGTCCTACCTCCGGGCCGAGGTCCTCAGCCCTGGACGGTGATGCCCATCGAGCGGGCCGTGCCCGCCACGATCTTCATCGCGGCCTCGATGTCGTTCGCGTTGAGGTCCTCGAGCTTGGTCTGCGCGATCTCGCGGACCTGGTCCCGCGTCAGCGACGCGACCTTGGTCGTGTGCGGCGTCGGGGAGCCCTTCGCCACGCCCGCGGCCTTCTTGATGAGCTCGGCGGCCGGCGGCGTCTTCGTGATGAAGGTGAACGACCTGTCCTCGTAGACAGTGATCTCCACCGGGATGACGTTGCCGCGCTGCGACTCCGTAGCCGCGTTGTAGGCCTTGCAGAACTCCATGATGTTCACGCCGTGCTGACCCAGCGCGGGGCCGATGGGCGGCGCGGGGGTCGCGGCGCCGGCGTTGATCTGGAGCTTGATCAGCCCGGCGACCTTCTTCTTCGGGGGCATGGCCTTCCATCCTTCTCGTGGGCCGACGCCGTGGGCGATGACCCGGTTGCAGTGTCCGGCCGCGGACGCGGACGGACGGGTGTCAGATCTTGGCGACCTGGTTGAACGACAGCTCGACAGGGGTCTCCCGGCCGAAGATCGAGACGAGCACCTTGAGCTTGGCCGCCTCGGCGTTGATCTCGGAGATCGTCGCGGGCAGCGTGTCGAAGGGGCCGTCGGTGACGGTGACGGACTCGCCGACGGTGAAGTCGACGTCGATCGTCTGGGCGGCCGCGGCCTTCTGCGGCACCGCAGCCGGCGCGAGCGTCGGGGCGAGCATCGAGAAGACCTCGTCGGTCGTCAGCGGCACCGGCTGGTGGGTGTGCCCGACGAAGCCGGTCACACCCGGGGTGTGCCGGACCGCGCCCCACGACTCGTCGGTGAGGTCCATCCGCACGAGGACGTAGCCCGGGATCCGCACCCGGCGCACGACCTTGCGCTGGGCGTTCTTGATCTCGACGGCCTCCTCCATCGGGACCTCGACCTGGAAGATGTAGTCCTCCATGTTGAGGCTCTGGATGCGGTTCTCGAGGTTCGCCTTCACGCGGTTCTCGTAGCCGGCGTAGGAGTGGACGACGTACCAGTCGCCGGGCATCGAGCGCAGCTTGGCCTTGAACGCCGCGACCGGGTCCTCCGGCTCGTCGTCCGCGACCGGCTCGTCCGCGACGGGCTCGTCCGCGACCGGGACATCGGTCACTGCCGCGTCCTCGGCGGCCTCGGTCACCTCGGCGGTCCCGGGCTCGGGCGACGCGACGGCACCGTCGTCGGCGTCGTCGGGCAGCGACGGGTCCTGCTCGACCGGCTCCAGCGACTCATGGGACACGAGGATGACCTGCTTCCTTCTCTTCTCTGCGGCTCGGCGGCCGGGACGTGGCGGCGGCGTCAGCCGCCGAACACCACGCGGGTGAGGGAGCCGACGCCGAGGTCGACGAGCGTGACGAACGCCATGATCGCGGCGACGAACACGAGGACCGCGGAGGCGTAGCCGACGAGGTCGTTGCGGCTCGGTCGCACGACCTTCTTCAGCTCCGCGACCACCTGCCGCACGAACCGGCCGAGGCGGCCGACGGGCCCGAGGTCCTCGACCTTGCCGCCTGGACGCGGTGCGGGGCGCCGGGTGCGGTCGGCGCCGGAGGAGGCGCCTGCCCGAGCGGATTCGCTCACGTCGTGTTCCCTACGTCGAATCGGTTGCCCCGGACGGACTCGCCGGGGCGCGGCCCCCGCCCGGCGGACGGATGCTCAACGCAGGGCAGGAGGGACTCGAACCCACAACCGCCGGTTTTGGAGACCGGTGCGCTGCCAATTGCGCCACTGCCCTTCGGCTGCCCCCCTGCCGTGACCGACGGCGCCGCGGAGCTCTGCCGCGGGCGCGCCGAACCATGGCGGACGGACCACCAGCGGTCGAGTGTACGTGGTCGGGCGGCGCGGGTCGAACGACGGGCGAGGCCGGTCTCGAACGCGGGTCAATCCGTTCGGCAGGAGGACGCCGTTCTGCCAGGATTGCCCGGTGAGCCAGCCCAGCCCCGCCCGCCGCGTGTCCGCCCGCGTCGGCGCCATCGCCGAGTCCGCCACCCTCGCCGTCGACGCCAAGGCGAAGGAGCTCAAGGCCGCCGGCCGACCCGTCATCGGGTTCGGCGCGGGCGAGCCCGACTTCCCGACGCCGCAGTACATCGTCGACGCGGCGATCGCCGCCTGCAGCGACCCGGTCAACCACCGGTACACGCCGCCGGCCGGCCTGCCCGTGCTCCGTGAGGCCATCGCCGCCAAGACCCGGCGCGACTCCGGCTACGAGGTGACCGCGAGCCAGGTCCTGGTCACCAACGGGGGCAAGCAGGCCGTCTACGAGGCCTTCGCCACCATCGTCGACGCCGGCGACGAGGTGCTGCTGCCCGCCCCGTACTGGACCACCTACCCCGAGTGCATCCGGCTCGCCGGCGGGGTTCCGGTCGAGGTCTTCGCGGGCGCCGACCAGGGCTACCTCGTCACCGTCGAGCAGCTCAAGGCCGCCCGCACCCCGCGGACCAAGGCGCTCCTGCTCTGCTCGCCGTCCAACCCGACGGGCGCCGTCTACTCCCGCGAGCAGACCGAGGCGATCGGCCGCTGGGCGCTCGAGCACGGGGTCTGGGTGATCACCGACGAGATCTACGAGCACCTCACGTACGACGGCGTGGCGGCCACCCACCTGGTCGCCGCCGTGCCCGAGCTCGCCGACACCACCATCGTGCTCAACGGCGTCGCCAAGACGTACGCGATGACGGGCTGGCGCGTCGGCTGGCTCATCGGGCCGGCCGACGTCGTCAAGGCCGCGTCGAACCTCCAGTCGCACCTGAGCTCGAACGTCGCGAACGTCTCGCAGCGGGCCGCGCTCGCGGCCGTGAGCGGCGACCTCTCTGCCGCCGCCGAGATGCGCACCGCCTTCGACCGGCGGCGTCGGACCATCGTGCGCATGCTCAACGAGATCGAGGGCGTCACCTGCCCGATGCCGCAGGGCGCGTTCTACGCGTACGCGAGCGTCGAGGGCGTCCTCGGCCGGACCATCCGGGGCCGCACGCCCCGCACGTCCGTCGAGCTCGCCGCGCTGATCCTCGACGAGGTCGAGGTCGCCGTCGTGCCCGGCGAGGCGTTCGGTCCCAGCGGATACCTGCGCTTCTCGTACGCGATGGGCGACGACGACATCGTCGAGGGCGTGGGCCGCGTGCAGCAGCTGCTGGCCGAAGCCAGGTAGCGGTGGACCCCGGGGTCCACCGATCGGTGGACCCCACGTCCCATCGGCCGGTGCTGTCGGTGGGCACGGACCAGCCGCGAGGCTGGACGCATGACATCGACGACTCCTGCGGTCCAGGTCAGGGACCTGCACAAGCACTACGGCGACAAGCACGCCGTCGACGGGCTCGACCTCGAGGTCGCGCGCGGTGAGATCTTCGCCGTGCTCGGCCCGAACGGCGCCGGCAAGACGACGACCATCGAGATCCTCGAGGGGTTCCGGCAACGGGACGGCGGCGAGGTCCTCGTCCTCGGCGAGGACCCCCGGCACGCGGGGCGCACGTGGCGCACCCGCATCGGCGTCGTGCTCCAGACCGCGAACGACCAGGCCGAGGCCACCGTCGAGGAGCTCGTCCGCCACTTCGCCCTCTACTACCCCGACCCGCGGGACCCCGACGAGCTGATCGCCGCCGTCGGGCTCACCGAGAAGGCCGGCACGCGGACGCGGCAGCTCTCCGGTGGCCAGCGGCGCCGCCTCGACGTCGCCCTCGGCATCGTCGGCCGACCCGAGCTGCTGTTCCTCGACGAGCCGACCACGGGCTTCGACCCGGAGGCGCGCCGCGCGTTCTGGGACCTCATCGAGAGCCTGCGCGACGACGGCACGACCATCCTGCTGACCACGCACTACCTGGAGGAGGCCGAGCGCCTCGCCGACCGGTGCGCCGTCGTGAAGGACGGCCGCGTGGTCGCCCTGGACGCACCGGCACGGCTCGGCGACCGGGCCGCGCGCCGCGCCGTCGTGCGATGGCTCGAGGACGGCGTGCCCCGCGAGCGCGCGACCGAGGCGCCGACGGCGGTCGTGGCCGACCTCTCGGCACGGTTCGGCGATGCCGAGGTGCCCGGGCTCCAGGTGCTGCGCCCGAGCCTGGAGGACGTCTACCTGAGCCTGATCGCCGACACCACCGACACCGCCGACACCATCGACACCATCGACACCGACGTCGCCGACGCCGCCCCGCACGCCCACCTGGCCGCACAGCCCGTGCCGGTCACCTCCGGAACGGAGCACGCCCGATGACCGCCCTGACCGCCCCGGCCCCCGTCGGGACGCCCGCCGCACGCACCGCAGCCCTGCCCGGCACCGCCCGGCTCGCCGCCGCGCGCGTGCGCTACGAGCTCACCGGCTTCTTCCGCGAGCGCGACGCAGTGATCTTCATCTTCGCGTACCCGATCATCATGCTGGCGATCTTCGCGACGGTCTTCGGGCAGGACGACGCCCGCGTCGGTCCCGATCCCGGCATCCCCTTCTCCACCTACTTCCTGCCAGGGATGATCGCGACGGGCGTGCTGCTGTCGAGCTTCCAGAACCTCGCGATCGGGATCGCCGAGGAGCGCGACAGCGGGGCGCTCAAGCGGCTGCGGGGCACCCCGCTCCCGCCGGCCGCCTACTTCCTCGGCAAGGTCGGCGCGGTGCTCGTCACGAGCGCGGTCCAGCTGGGGCTGCTGCTCGCCGTCGCGACGGGAATGTTCGACGTGACCCTGCCGGACGACCCGGCCCGATGGGCGACGCTCGCCTGGGTGTTCGTCCTCGGGACGGCGGCCGGCGTCATCTGCGGCGTCGCCTTCTCCTCCCTGCCCCGCTCGGCACGGTCCGCGAACGCGATCGTCACGCCCGTGGTCCTGGTGCTGCAGTTCATCTCGGGCGTGTTCTTCACCTTCGCCGACCTGCCCGGGTGGATGCAGGACGTCGCCGCACTCTTCCCGCTGAAGTGGATGGCGCAGGGGATGCGGTCCGTGTTCCTGCCCGACTGGGCCGCCGATCTCGAGCCGGTGGGCGCCTGGGAGCACGGCACGACGGCGCTGGTCCTCGGGGCCTACCTCGTGCTCGGGCTCGTCGTCGCACTACGCACGTTCCGGTGGCGCCGACGCGATGACGGCTGACCGTCCGGTCCGGGAGGATGCCGGGATGGACGGTCCGCTCCAGCACCGGCACTCCTACCCGTGGCCGTGGCGCCGCGACGTGCCGCCCGGCACGCCCGGTGACTGGCGCAGCGACCGTGCCGCCTTCAGGGCCCGGTCGCAGCGCGGCTGGGACCTGGCCTTCTACGCCCTGTGGGCGCTGGCCGTCGCGGCCTACCTGTTCGAGCGGCCGACCGCGGGCGTGGGCCTCGGCGTCGCCCTCGTGACGTTCGTGGTGCTGCTCGTCGCGTACGTGACCGTCGGGCGCCGCGCCGCGATCACGGGCCGCGCCGGGCTGGCGACGACCTACGTCGTCGTGATGATCGCGTGCGTCGGGATCGTCGTCTCCGCGACCGAGACCGGCACCCTGCTGCTGTTCATCGCCTACAGCCAGGTCTGGTACTTCGCGGAGACGCGCGTCCAGGGCGTGCTGCTGACCGTCCTGCTGACCGTCGTCGTGTTCGTCACGATCGCCGTGCAGGCCGGCATCACCACGCTCGCCGACGCCGGTCCCCTGCTCGCCCAGGCCGGCATCGCGATCGCGTTCTCCGTCGTCCTCGGGCTCTGGGTCACGCAGGTCGCCGAGCAGAGCGAGGAGCGCGCCGAGCTGCTGGCCCGACTCGAGGAGGCGCAGGCCGAGGCGGCGGCGTCCCACCACGCCGCCGGTGTCCTCGCCGAGCGCGAGCGGATGTCCCGGGAGATCCACGACACCCTCGCCCAGGGCTTCACCAGCGTGGTGATGCTCGCCCAGTCCGCGGCGGCTGACCTGCGCCGGTCGGCGCCGGACGACGCCGTCGGGCGCCTCGAGCTCATCGAGCGGACGGCGCGGGAGAACCTCGCCGAGGCGCGGGCCCTCGTCGCCGTCGCCGGCCCCGTCGACCTGGCCGGGTCGACGCTGGCCGAGGCGCTCGAACGGCTCGCCACGCGGTTCGGCCAGGAGACGGGGATCACCGTGCAGCTCGCGGCGGACCCGGGAGCGCTGGACGCGCTCAGCCGCGAGCGCGAGGTGATCCTGCTCCGCGCGGCGCAGGAGGCGCTGGCGAACGTCCGCCGGCACGCCCGGGCGAGCGCCGTCCGGCTCGCCCTCACCGTGGACCGATCCGACGACGCGCACCGGCCGGACCAGGACGGGCCCGGCGGGGCCGTCC
>JAEWQZ010000226.1 GCA_023460255.1 Actinomycetes bacterium | reverse complement strand
CCCGTGCCCCGCGGGCACCGAAGGCGCCCCGGCCGGCCGCGCTCGCGTCGTCCTCCCGCGCGCAGGCGGCCCGCGAGGAGCGGACGGCGATCTGCCCGACGTGCTTCACCGCGCTCCCGGCGACGGGCGTCTGCGACACCTGCGACTGACCCCGCCCGGCGTCAGCGGAGGGGCTGCACTGCCCCGACAGGGGCGTCGTCCGCATCCAGCGCGGCGCGCAGCGCGTCCCGCTCGGGCGGCGTGAGCACGGCCACGAGGCCGCGGCCGCCCGCCGATCGGGGCGAGCGCTCCGCCCGCAGCGCTCGCACCTCAGGCTCGCCGCCCGGCATGCCGATGGTGACGTGACCGACGAGAGGAACCAGGTGCGAGCCGGACCGACCAGACGCTCCCGCGGTGCCGCGGGGGCCGCCGTCCTCTGTGCCCTCGTCACGGTCTGCGCATGCACGCCCGTCACCGACGACGAGCCGCCCGCGGCCACCGAGCGGGCCGCGTCGGACGAGCCCACCGAGCCCGACGAGCCCGACGAGCCCGCTGAGCCCGCTGAGCCCGGCGAGCCTGCGACCCGGTTCGACGACTCCGGGCCGACCGTCGGCCAGGTCCACGGCTCCCTGGTGTACGTCGTCGGCGGCGTGGACGTGGTCCCCGGCATCTACCGGACCGTCGACGCGCAGGTCCCCGACGGGATGGACGGCGGGATCCTCTTCGACAGGTCCTGCAAGTTCGGCCAGTACAGCGACGCCGACGGCGGGCTCGACGCGCTCATCGCCGGCGGCACGGCCGACGGGGGGCACCCCACGATCACGCTCGGCGAAGGCCAGCTCTTCCGGTCGCAGCGGTGCGGTGCGTGGGAGCTGGTCGACGAGGCGGACCTGTTCGACGCCCCCGACACCGCCCCGACGACCGTCACCGACGGGATGTGGCTCGTCGGCGAGGACCTGCGCCCCGGCACGTACCGCACGGACGCGACCTTCACCGGCGAGTACGTCGAGGGCGCGTTCTGCGCGTGGGAGATCGACAGCACGTGGACCGACTGGGACGGCGAGATCCTCGACGTCGCCGTCGCCGGCCCCGGCCCGGGTGAGGTGACGCTGGCGACCGGCCAGCAGTTCGTCTCCACCGGGTGCGGCACCTGGCGCCTCGTCGGCTGAGGCCCCGGCCGGTCAGTCGCCCCAGCTGACGCCGCGACCGCGCAGGAACGCCGCGAGCGCCGTGGCGCCTGCCGGCCCGACGCCGGGCAGGGCAGCGACCTCGGCCGCGCTGAGACGCCGCACCATCTCCACGTTCGGGTACCGCTGCGCCCGCAGCGCCGCGACGACGGTCGGCGGCACATGCCCCTCGAGGGCGTCCAGCGGCGTCAGGGTCGCCGGCTCCTTCGGCGGGAACTCAGCCAGGTCGAACGCCTCCGCCTCGGCCGCGTCGACGTCGAAGACGGGGTCCTCGTGGAACTCGCCGCGGACCCCGTCGAGCCCGCCCGGAACCAGTGCGAGCGCCATCAGCCCGTCGAACGTCGCCCCGCCCGGGGCCGTGATGCCGGCATCGGCGCCCCGCCCGAAACCGAACCGCGGGTAGTAGCCGGGGTGCCCGTAGACGACGACCGCGCGGTGCCCGAGGCTGGTCGCCTCGGCGATCGTGTGCCGCATGAGCGCCGCACCGACCCCGGTCCCCTGGTGCGCCGGGTGGACCGTGAGCGGACCGAACGTCAGCACGTCGTGCCGGGCGCCGTCGGGGGCGACCACCGCGGCGCGGGACCACATCACGTTCCCCACGACCTCCTCGTCCAGCTCCGCGACGACGTCCAGCTCGGGCACGAAGCCCGCCGCGTCGCGCAGCCGGCGCACGAGCAGGTGCTCGCTGCAACGGGGCATCTCGGTGCCCCAGAACGCGTCGCGCGTGATCAGCTCGACGGCACGGTGGTCGGCCGGCCGCTCGCGCCGGATGATGAGGGCCATGGTCCCCAGCATGATCACCCCAGGTGCGCAGAGCCATCGATATTCCGGGCCTGACCGGTCCCCGCGCTCGGTGGTCCGCACGCTCGGCCGGCTCGCCCTCGGCACGTTCCTCGCCTCGGCCGGCGTCGGCCACCTCACCTTCGCGCGCGAGGAGTTCCAGGCCCAGGTCCCCGGCTGGGTGCCGCTGGACAAGGACGTCGTGGTCGTGGCGTCCGGCGTCGTGGAGGTGCTGCTCGGGCTCGCGCTGCTGCTCACGCCCCGCCGTCACCGCCCGCTGGTGGGCTGGGTCACCGCCGCGTTCTTCGTCGCGATCTTCCCCGGGAACGTCTCCCAGTACGTCACCGGGACCGACGCGTTCGGTCTGGAGTCCGACACCGCCCGGGCGGTCCGGCTGCTCTTCCAGCCGGTGCTCGTGGCCTGGGCGCTGTGGTCGACGGGCGCCTGGCGGGCCTTCCGCGCGTCGGACGACGCCCGCGACTGACGCCCGACCTCAGCCCCCCGGGACGCCTCGGCCGCCGGCAGGCCGACGGGCGTGCCGTTGCGCGGAAAGTCACCCGCACCTACCGCGGGGAATCCTCCGCACAGGGTGTGCGCGAGCACGCCCGGAAAGTCCACCCATGACCGGGCCCCGACCTGGGCCGGAAGTCCGTCAGGACCTCATGATCACCGACTTACTGTGGCCGTGAGCCGGCGTTGGTACGAACCCTCTCGAAGGCGTGGGGTTCCGCGGAGTCCCCGCGGCCTGCGCTGTGCCCGTTCCGCCCGACGACGGAGGATTCACGGTGCGCGCACTGGACGACAACGACCGGATCACAGTCACGGTCAACAACCGCGAGATGCAGGTCTTCGGCGACCTGACGATCCTGAAGTCGCTGGTCATGGAGGGCGTCGAGATCCCCTCCCTCTGCCACGACATCAGGCTCAAGCGGTCCAACGGCAACTGCGGCCTCTGCGTGGTCGAGGTCGGCGACGGCACCGACGGCGCGCGCGACGTCAAGGCATGCACGACGCCGATCACCCCCGGCATGGTCATCACGACCCACAGCCAGCGCCTCGAGGACTACCGCAAGGTGCGCCTCGAGCAGCTGCTCTGCGACCACAACGCCGACTGCGTCGCCCCCTGCGTGCAGACCTGCCCGGCGAACATCGACATCCAGACGTACCTCAAGCACGTCGCCGACGGGAACTACGCCGCCGCGCTGCGGGTCATCAAGGACCGCAACCCCTTCCCGTCGGCCTGCGGCCGCGTCTGCCCGCACCCCTGCGAGGCCGAGTGCCGGCGCAACCTCGTCGAGCAGCCCGTCGCGATCAACCACGTCAAGCGGTTCGTCGCCGACTGGGACCGCGCGCAGGAGGAGCCCTGGAAGCCCCGCCTCGCGGACGCCTCGGGCAAGAGGATCGCCGTCGTCGGCGCCGGCCCGTCCGGCCTGTCCGCCGCCTACTACGCGGCGATCGCCGGCCACCAGGTCACCGTCTTCGAGAAGCAGGACTTCGCCGGCGGCATGATGCGCTACGGCATCCCGGAGTACCGCCTGCCCAAGACGACGCTGGACGAGGAGATCGCCTTCATCAAGGCGCTCGGCGTCCAGATCGTCACCGGTGTCAGCCTCGGCACGCAGCTGCACCTCGAGGACCTGCGCCGCGACTTCGACGCCGTCTACCTGGCCATCGGCTCGTGGCGGGCCTCCCCGCTGCGCATCGACGGCGAGCACCTCGAGGGCGTCGAGCTCGGCATCGACTACCTGCGCCACGTCACCAAGGGCGCGAAGGTCAACCTCGGCGACACCGTCGTCGTCATCGGTGGCGGCAACACGGCCATCGACTGCGCGCGCACGGCGCTGCGGATGGGCGCGAAGAACGTCAAGCTCGTCTACCGCCGCACCCAGGCCGAGATGCCCGCGGAGCCCCTGGAGATCGAGGAGGCCCTGCACGAGGACGTCGAGATGGTGTTCCTCACGGCGCCGACCCGCATCACCGTCGGCGACAACGGCCGCAAGCAGGTCCACTGCGTGCAGATGCGCCTGGGCGAGCCCGACCGGTCCGGCCGGCGCCGTCCGGAGGTCGTCGAGGGCAGCGACTTCGTCATCGAGGCCGACTACGTCATCGGCGCCATCGGCCAGACGACCGACACGACCTTCCTCTACAACGACCTCCCGGTGCGCCTGAACAAGTGGGGCGACATCGACATCGAGGGCCACACCATGCAGACGTCGGAGATGAACATCTTCGCCGGCG
>JAEWQZ010000225.1 GCA_023460255.1 Actinomycetes bacterium | reverse complement strand
GCGGTACCTCGGCCGCGCCGGCAGCGGGCTGGGCGGACGACGCGGGCAGGACCTGGCACGGGCGCTCGCCCCGCACGCCCGCCCCGACTCGCCCCTGGGCGAGCCCGTGCCCGCCGTGGACCTCCGGGGCGTCACGTGGTGCGAGCCGCGGGTCGGCGTCGACGTCGCCTACCTCCACCGCACCCGCACCGGGCGCCTCCGCCAACCCGTGGTGCGCGGCGTACGCACGGATGTCGCCGTCGACGCCTGGGAGACGCCATGAGCGACCGCAGGACCGTGCAGTGGGTGGAGGTGGAGGGCCGGCGCGTCCGGCTGACCAGCCTCGACCGCGTCCTGTACCCGAACGGCATGACCAAGGCGGAGGTCATCGCGTACTACACGGCGGTCGCGCCGGCGATCCTGCGCCAGCTCGCCGACCGCCCCGTCACACGGATCCGCTGGCCGGAGGGCGTGGGCGGGGAGAGGTTCTTCGAGAAGAACGTGCCGGCCGGGGCTCCTGAGTGGCTCCGGCACCGGCGGATGCCCGCCAGCCCGGGGGCCGAGGACGGCGACGAGGGGACGGTCGTCGACTTCCCGTTCATCGACGACCTTCCTGGGCTCGTGTGGTCGGCGAACCAGAGCGCGCTGGAGCTGCACACCCCGCAGTGGCGGGTGGACCGGCAGGGGGTCGTGGCGCCGCCCGACCGGCTCGTGGTCGACCTCGACCCGGGGCCCCCCGCCGGTCTCGACGAGTGCGCGCGTGTCGCACGGCTCGTCGCCGACCGGCTCGCCGAGGACGGCCTGACGACGACCTACCCCGTCACGAGCGGCAGCAAGGGCCTGCAGCTCTACGCCCCCCTGGACGGCAGCCTCACCGCGATGCAGGTGCGCGAGTACGCGCGGAACGTGGCCGAGGAGCTGGCCGCGCGCGACCGCGGCGTGCTGGCCTCGATGAAGCGAGCGCTCCGTCCGGGCAAGGTCCTGCTCGACTGGTCGCAGAACCACCCGGCGAAGACAACGGTGACGCCCTACTCGCTGCGGGGCCGCGAGCGTCCCGCGGCCGCGGCACCCCGGTCCTGGGACGAGGTGGGGCCCGGCATGGTCCACCTCACGCCCGACGAGGTCGTGCGGCGCCTCGAGACGGACGGCGACCTCCTCGAGCGCTGACTTCCCGGCCTTCGCTCCCCCCCCAGCCCGACGCCTTCGCCGGTCGCCACCGGGCGCGCGGATGCGGTGGTGCGCGCCGATCGCCGCGATCTGCGCAGGGCGAGGGAGCGTGGGGGCGACGACCGTGGCTGGGTCGGAGGTCCGAAGGCACGAGCGGCCGACTGATGCTTGGCTTGGGGGCATGGCCGACAACGACCCCGCCGTCATCGACAGGCTCATCGCGGTGCCCGGGCGGTGGGCCGTGGTCGGGCTGTCCACGAACGAGGAGCGCCCCGCATTCGGCGTCGCCGCGTACCTCCAGGCGCTCGGCCACACGATCGTCCCGGTGCACCCGCGGGCGGAGACCGTGCACGGCGAGCAGGGGTACCCGCGCCTGGCGGACGTGCCCGGCCCGATCGACGTCGTGGACCTCTTCGTCAACTCGACCAGGGTCGGTGCCGTCATCGACGAGGCCGTCGAGGTCGGGGCGAGCGCGGTCTGGCTCCAGCTCGGTGTGCGCGACCCCGACGCGGAGGAGCGCGCCCGCGCCGCCGGACTCGAGGTCGTCGCCGACGCGTGCCCGAAGATCGAGGGGCGGCGGCGCGGCGCGTAGCCCCGCCGACGCCGCCGGCGCGTGGGTCAGCCGTAGAAGACGCGCTCCATCACGGCGCGGGCCCGGCGCGCCTTGCGCAGGTAGAGCTCCTCGAGCTCCGCCCCCGACGCCGGGGGCAGACCGAGCATCCTGGCCAACCCGTTCAGGGCCCTGGGGTCGTGCGGCAGGACGTCCCCCCGCTGCCCGCCGGGCCGACCCGTCCACAGGACGATCCCGTCACGCAGGCGGGACGCCAGGACCCACGCCTCGCGCAGGATCACGGCGTCGCGCTCCCCCAGCAGTCCGGCGCCGGCCGCGGCGTCCAGGGCGCGCAGGGTCGACGGCGTCCGCAGGCCGGGCGCCTCGTGGGCGTGGCACAGCTGGAGCAGCTGCACGGTCCACTCGACGTCGCTGAGGCCACCCCGCCCCAGCTTCAGGTGCCGGGCCGGGTCGACGCCACGGGGCAACCGCTCGGCCTCCATGCGCGCCTTCAGCCGACGCACCTCGCGGACCACCGAGGCGTCGGCACCGCCGGCCGGGTACCGCACCGGGGCGACCAGCTCGACGAACCGCACCCGCAGGTCCGCGTCTCCCGCCATCGGTCGTGCCCGCAGGAGCGCCTGGCTCTCCCAGGGCGACGACCACCGCTGGTAGTACTCCGCGTACGACGCCAACGTGCGCACCAGCGGTCCGTTGCGGCCCTCAGGGCGCAGGTCGGCGTCGACCTCGAGCCCGGGCTCGGGGCCGGTGCCGCCGAGCATCGCGCGCAGCCGGGTCGCCATGGCCGTCGCCTGCGCCTGCGCCCGTGTCTCGTCGGCCCCGGGCAGCGGCTCGTGCACGAAGAGCACGTCGGCGTCCGACCCGTACCCCATCTCCCGCCCGCCGAACCTGCCCATCGCGACGACGCACAACTGCGTCACCACCGGCTCACGGGCCGCGAGCTCACGCTCGACCACCCGCAGCGTCGACGTGAGGACGACGTCCGCCGCGTCGGTCAGCGCCTCGGACGACTCGGGTGCGGCGCGCAGGGCGAGCACCTCCGCGGCGGCGGTCCGGGCGACCTCGCGGC
>JAEWQZ010000224.1 GCA_023460255.1 Actinomycetes bacterium | reverse complement strand
GTGCGGGCGCCCGCCACGACGGCCCCGCGTGCGGCCGACCGTGCCGCGGCCGCGGGTGCCGACGGCGAGCTCGCACTGGACGCCAAGGGCCTGGTCATCGAGTACCCGGGCCGGGGTCGGATCCCCCCGTTCCGGGCGGTCGACGGCATCGACCTGGCGGTCCGCCGGGCCGAGGTCGTGGGCCTGGTCGGCGAGTCCGGCTCCGGCAAGACCACCGTGGGCCGCGCCGTCGTCGGGCTGCTGCCCGTCACGGAGGGCTCCCTGAAGCTGGCCGGCCGGGAGATGAGCGGCATCGGCGCCGACGAGCTGCGCGAGCTGCGCCGCGACGTGTCGATCGTCTTCCAGGACCCGGGCTCCTCGCTCAACCCACGCCTGCCCATCGGCCAGTCCATCGGTGAGCCGCTGCTGCTGCGCAAGCTCGCGCGGGGCGCCGAGCTCAACCGCCGGGTCGAGGACCTGCTCGACCAGGTCCACCTGGCCAAGAGCATGCGCAACCGGTACCCCCACGAGCTCTCGGGCGGCCAGCGCCAGCGCGTCGGCATCGCCCGTGCGCTCGCCCTGAGCCCGAAGCTCCTCGTGGCGGACGAGCCGACGTCGGCCCTGGACGTGTCGGTCCAGGCCAAGGTCCTCGACCTCTTCCAGGAGCTCCAGCGCGAGCACGGGTTCGCGTGCCTGTTCATCAGCCACGACCTCGCCGTGGTGGAGATCCTCTCCAGCCGGATCGCCGTCATGCACAACGGCAAGCTCGTGGAGCAGGGCGACCGCGAGCAGATCCTGCGCCACCCGCAGGACGACTACACCCGGCGGCTGCTCGCAGCCGTCCCCGTGCCGAACCCGGCCGAGCAGAGGATCCGCCGCGAGACCCGCGACCGGCTGCTCGAGGAGGACCTCGTGCGTGCGGGTGTGCACCGTGCCGCGACGGCCGACCGGACCGACGTCGAGAAGCAGGAGGACGCGCTCAAGGGCGACCAGGTGGCGCGCGGCGGCAGCCGCACCGGCGGCGTCGACGGCGTCTGAGCCGGCACGCACCGGCCCACGGCGGTCGACGGGTAGAATCGCCCCTCGGCCGCCGTCGGCCGTCTCCACCCTCCCCTGAACCGAGATGAGTCCTTCTATGGCCGTGCGCGCCGACCTGCGCAACGTCGCGATCGTCGCTCACGTCGACCACGGCAAGACCACCCTCGTCGACGCGATGCTCTGGCAGTCGGGAGCCTTCGGCGAGCACGCACACGTGGCCGAGCGCGCCATGGACTCCGGCGACCTCGAGCGCGAGAAGGGCATCACGATCCTCGCCAAGAACACGGCGGTCCGGTACACCGGGCCGGCGGCGGCGGCGGTGGGGCAGCCCGACGGCGTGACGATCAACGTCATCGACACCCCGGGCCACGCGGACTTCGGTGGCGAGGTCGAGCGCGGCCTCTCGATGGTCGACGGGGTGCTCCTGCTCGTCGACGCGTCGGAGGGGCCGCTCCCGCAGACCCGGTTCGTGCTGCGCAAGGCGCTGGAGGCGCAGCTCCCGGTCGTCCTCGTGGTGAACAAGGTGGACCGGCCCGACGCGCGCATCGGCGAGGTCGTGCACGAGTCGACCGACCTGCTGCTCGGGCTGGCGTCCGACCTCCACGAGGACTTCCCCGACCTGGACCTCGACGCGGCGCTCGACGTCCCGGTCGTCTACGCGTCCGCCAAGGCCGGCCGCGCGTCGCTCACCGCGCCCGCCGACGGCGCGCTGCCCGACAGCCCCGACCTGGGCCCGCTCTTCGCGACGCTGCTGGAGCGGATCCCCGCACCGACCTTCGAGGAGGACGCGCCCCTTCAGGCGCACGTCACCAACCTCGACGCCTCGCCGTTCCTCGGCCGGCTCGCGCTGCTCCGGATCCACAACGGGACCATCCGCAAGGGCCAGAACGTCGCCTGGGTACGGGCCGACGGCACGACGTCGAACGTCCGGGTCACCGAGCTGCTCGCCACGCGTGCCCTCGAGCGGGTGCCGACGGCGGAGGCCGGGCCGGGGGACATCGTCGCCGTGGCGGGCATCCCGGAGATCACCATCGGCGAGACCCTGGCCGACCCCGACGACCCGCGTCCGCTGCCGCCGATCACCGTCGACGACCCAGCGATCGCCGTGACGATCGGGATCAACACCTCGCCCCTGGCGGGCAAGGGCGGCAAGGGCCACAAGGTCACCGCGCGGCAGGTCAAGGACCGCCTCGACGCCGAGCTCGTCGGCAACGTGTCGCTGAAGGTGCTCGCGACGGAGCGCCCGGACACGTGGGAGGTGCAGGGGCGTGGGGAGCTCGCCCTGGCGGTGCTCGTCGAGCAGATGCGGCGCGAGGGTTTCGAGCTGACCGTCGGCAAGCCGCAGGTGGTGACCAGGACGATCGACGGCGTGCGGCACGAGCCGATGGAGCACCTGACCATCGACGTGCCCGAGGAGCACCTCGGCACGGTGACGCAGCTGCTCGCGGCACGCAAGGGGCGCATGGTCACCATGGCGAACCACGGCACCGGCTGGGTCCGCATGGAGTTCATGGTCCCGGCGCGCGGTCTCATCGGGTTCCGGACGCCGTTCCTGACCGAGACCCGCGGCACCGGCATCGCCGCCTCGATCGCAGAAGGGTACGAGCCCTGGGCGGGCCCGATCGAGGCCCGTGCGACGGGCTCGCTCGTGGCGGACCGGTCCGGGGCGGTGACGGCCTACGCCCTCATCCAGCTCGCCGACCGGGGGTCGTTCTTCGTCGCTCCGGGCGAGGAGGTCTACGAGGGCATGGTCGTCGGGGAGAACTCCCGCAGCGAGGACATGGACGTCAACGTCGCCCGCGAGAAGAAGCTGACGAACATGCGGTCCTCGACCGGCGACGAGCTGGAGCGCCTGACCCCGCCGCGGCGCCTGACGCTCGAGGAGTCCCTGGAGTTCGCGAGCGACGACGAGTGCGTCGAGGTCACGCCGACGGTCGTGAGGATCCGCAAGGTGGTGCTCGACCAGGAGGAGCGCGGCAAGCTCGCCGCCCGCGCCAAGCGGGCGTGACGACCGGCGCGGGCGGCGTGGGTCGGCTGCTCGCCGTCCACGCCCACCCCGACGACGAGACCCTCTCGACCGGGGCGCTGCTGGCGACCTGGGCGTCGTCGGGGGCACCGGTGACCGTGGTGACGTGCACGCGGGGCGAGCGCGGCGAGGTGATCCCGCCCGACCTCGCGCACCTCGCGGGGGACGGACCCGCGCTGGCCGCCCACCGGGAGGTGGAGCTCGCGCGGGCACTGGCCGCGCTCGGCGTGACCGACCATGCCTTCCTCGACGAGCTGCCGGACGGCGGCGACACGGCCCGCGCGGACCGTTACGAGGACTCCGGGATGACCTGGGTGGCCCCGGGCCGGGCGGGCCCCGCCGCCGACAGCGGCCCGGCGGCGTTCGCGCGCGCTGACGTGGACGAGGCCGCCGTCTGGCTCGCGACCCTCGTGCGCGAGCGGCGGCCGGACGT
>JAEWQZ010000223.1 GCA_023460255.1 Actinomycetes bacterium | reverse complement strand
GCAGGTCCGTGGCCACGTGGACGACGCCGGGCGCCACCGCCAGGTACTCGCGCGCCTCGAGGAGCCGGCGACGCTGGGTGGCGGTGAGCCCGGGGTCGCCGTCGTCGGCCGCGCGGACGATCGACGCCAGGTCCCCGAACCGGTGCAGGAGGGCGGCGGCGGTCTTCTCGCCGATCCCGGGCACCCCCGGCAGCCCGTCGCTGGGGTCGCCGCGCAGCACCGCCATCTCGGCGTAGGCGCGGCCCCCGGCGACGTCGTGGCGCTCACGCAGCCGCGCCTCGTCGACGGTCTCCAGCTCCCCGATGCCCTTGACCGTGTACAGCACGCGGACGCCCGCGGCGTCGTCGACGAGCTGGAAGAGGTCGCGGTCGCCCGTGACGATCTCCACCGGGGAGCGCTCGCCGGCCGGCCGGGCGACCTCGCGGGCGGTGAGCCCGCCGATGACGTCGTCGGCCTCGTAGCCCGGCACCCCGACCCGCGCGACGCCGAGGGCGTCGAGCACCTCCGCGATGACCGGCACCTGCGGCGCGAGCGCCGGCGGGACGTCCTCCCCGCCGTCGTCCGCGACCCGGTGCGCCTTGTACGTCGGGATCGCCGCCACCCGGAAGGCCGGCCGCCAGTCGGCGTCCCAGCAGGCCACCAGTCGCCCCGGGCGACGGGCCGTGACGAGGCGGGTCGTCATGTCGAGCAGACCCCGGACCGCGTTGACCGGCGTGCCGTCCGCGGCCCGGACGCTCTCGGGCACCCCGTAGAAGGCGCGGAAGTACAGCGAGGCGGTGTCCAGCAGGAGCAGCGGGCGGCCCGGCGTCATGGCCGCACGCTACGCGACGACCCCGCGGGACGGCAGGGCCGGTCCCCGGCGCCCACCCGGCGGGTGCGATCGTCCGACGCGCGGACCCTGCCGACCCTGGCTACCGTGGTCCGGGACAGCCCGTCCGTCCCCCGGGAGCCACGTGAGCACGCTGCGAGCGACGCGAGAGCGCCGGCCGGCCCACGCCGCCGCGATCGACGCGGCATCGATCAGCTTCGCGGCCGGCGACCTGCGCCGCGTCCGGTCCTTCGTGGCCGCCCGCGCGCACGAGGCCGGGCTCGGCCGGCAGCGCACCGACGAGCTGACGGTCGCCGTGCACGAGCTCGCCGCGAACAGCATCGACCACGGCGGGGGCCGCGGCTCGGTGCGGGGCTGGGTGGAGCCGGACGCCCTGGTCATCGAGGTGTCCGACGCCGGTCGACTCGCCGACCCGGACGGCGCCGGGCGCACCCCGCCGTCGGCCGACCAGCACCGCGGGCGCGGCCTGTGGATCGTCCGACAGCTCGCGGACGCGCTGCACGTCCGCCGGACGCCCCACGGCCAGACGTTCCGGGTCGTCACCCACCGCTGACCGCCGGCGGCCTCACACGGCCCGGGCGAGGACCCCGAGCCAGTCGCCGCCCCGGTAGGCCCCGCCGTCCAGGCCCTCCCACGTCTGCTCGACGGCGAAGCCGGCGCGCGCCAGAACCGGGGTGATCGTCTCCGGCACGTAGTCGTGGAACCACATGCGGTACACGGTCACCTCGCCGGGTGGGTCGGGTGAGTCGGGCGCGTCGGGCGCGTCGGGCGCGTCGGGCGCGTCGGGCGCACTGTCGGCCGGGGCCACCACCACGTACTGGTCGCACCACACGTCGCCCTCGTAGCCGTACCCGTCCGTGAGGACCAGGCAGGTCCCGGGCCGCCACAGCCCGTCCTGCTCCACCGACCACCTGTTCGGGCCGCCCTCGCCGCGGCGCAGGGCCGGCGTCGACAGGTCGAGCAGGAGCAGGCCGCCGGGCACGAGGGCCCGCCGCGCGGCCACGAGCAGCGCGTCCCGCACGTCGTCGGAGAACGTGTTGACCTCGCCGTAGACCTGCATGACGACGTCGAACGCCGCCTCGTCCCGCAGGGTCGTGAAGTCCTGGCGCCGGTAGGTGATCGACAGGCCCGCCTCGGCGGCGCGACGGCGTGCGGTGTCGAGGGACCGCTCGCTGAGGTCGACGCCGGTGACCACCGCGCCGTGCCCCGCCAGCAGCTCGGCGTAGCGTCCCGGGCCGCAGCCCAGGTCGAGCACGCGGGTCCCGGGCGCGACGACGCCGTCCCGCACGAGCCGGTCCACGGCCGCACGGATGCTCGCGGTCGGCCGGCTCGCCGCCTGTGTCGAGTCGTCGAAGTGCGCCTCGAGCAGGCGGGCGGAGATCCAGGGGTCGTCCCAGAAGGGCGCCTCGCTCGGCTGGAACGGCTCGGGGCGCCGGGCGACGGCGGCCAGCCGGTCGAGCCTCACGCGGGTCCCGGCGCGGGCAGGACGCGTGTGTCGGGCCCGGGCACGACGAGGGTCCGCTCCCCCGTGTCCGCCCACTCGACGACGAACGGCGGCGAGCCGTCGGGATGGCGCAGCTCCACCACCCGACCGTGCCGCACTGCTCCCGCGACGACGCCCGACTCGACGACGACCTCGTCGCCCACCGACGCCTTCATGTCACCCTCCCTCGGACGAGCACGCGTCTCCATCATGCTCCCGGGCGCGCCGGCCCGACAGGGGATTGCGGGCGGCCCGGCGGGTCAGTCGGCGGGGACCGTGCGCGTGCGGGCCCACGCCCGCAGGGCCGCGACCTGCTCGGCCATGACGACACTCAGCGGCCTGGTCGCGGTGGCCTCGCGGAGCAGGTGCTGGGCGGTCACGGACCCGCCGTCGGCGTGGGCGGCGTACGCGGCCGCCACGACCACCTGCTCGAGCTCGGCTCCCGAGAAGCCCTCGGTGGCGAGCGCGAGCGCGTGCACCTCGTCCTCGGTGAGGGCGATCTGGCGGGCGGTGGCGTGGATCCGCAGCACCTGGGCCCGGACCTGCGCCGAGGGGAGGTCGACGAAGAAGATCTCGTCGAAACGGCCCTTGCGGATGAGCTCGGGTGGCAGCCGCGAGATGTCGTTCGCCGTCGCGACGACGAACACCCGGCCCTTCTTCTCGGCGAGCCAGGTGAGGAACGTCCCGAGCACCCGCAGCGTCGTCCCCGTGTCGTCCCCGGAGCCGGCGAGGCCCTTCTCGATCTCGTCGATCCAGACGACGCAGGGCGCCATCACGTCGGCGGTGGCCAGGGACTCGCGGAGCTTGCGCTCGGACTCGCCGACGTACTTGTCGTGCACCGCGGCCAGGTCCATCCGCAGCAGGGGGACGCCCAGCACCGACGCCGCGACCTTCGCCGCGAGGCTCTTGCCGCAGCCCTGCACGCCCAGCAGCAGGACGCCGCGCGGCGGGTCGAGCGCGCGCGCGGACCCGTCGAAGGCGGGGCGCCGGACGCGGAGCCACTCCTTGAGCCGGCCGAGCCCGGCGAGGGAGTCCGCGGGAGCCGTCTCGTACTCGAAGCTCAGCACCCCGCCGCGGTTGAGGAGCTCGTACTTGGCCCGGGTCACCAGCGGGATGTCATCGGCCGTGACGGCCCCGTCCTGGAAGATCGCCGTGCGGGCGAGCCGCCGGACGTCGGCGACGGCCAGGCCCGACAGGTTCTCGACGAGGAGGTCCACGGACGTCCTGTCGGCACGCACGGGACGCCCGGTCTGGTTCGCCCACTCCCGCGCGACCTCGTCGACGATGGCGCGCCGCTCGGCCGGGCCGGGGAACGCCAGCTCGACGCGGGCGGCGAGGTGGGCGAGGTCCTCCGGGAGCACGATGTCGTGGCTGACCAGCACCAGTGTGCGCGGGTTGGCCTCGTAGCCGAGGCAGATGTCCTTCACGGCGCGGACGAGCTCGGGCTCCGTCAGGTACGGGTGCAGGTCGAGCAGGACGTAGATGCCGGGCATCGAGTCGAGCAGGAAGCCCAGCATCTTGTCGGGGGCGGCGTTGAACGCCTGCGGGCGGCCCAGGTCGACGTCGAGGCGCCGCAGGCCCTGCGTCACAGCCCACTCGAAGACCGGTGGGGGCGGGGTCATGGACCGCGCGGCCTCGACGACCTGCGCGACGGCGCGCGCCTCGTCCTTCGTGTCGACGACGACGAGCGGCACCCGGCTGCGCAGGATCGCGGCGAGGTCACCGCGCGTCGGATCCATGACCGGAAAGTAGCACGTGGTGGGAGCGCTCCCTCGGGTCCGTCGACCCAGCCCCGAGGCGCCGTCCGGACCCTCCCGACGTGGTGCGATCAGGGCGGGACCGCGCCCCCGTCCGGCCGGGACCGCGCCCGCCGCCCGTCCCCGGACGCCCGCCGCACGGTGCGGGGC
>JAEWQZ010000222.1 GCA_023460255.1 Actinomycetes bacterium | reverse complement strand
GCGGCCGCCTCGTCGGCCCGGGCGCGGGCGTTGGTGCCCTCCTGCGCGACGAGCTGCTGCTCGCGGGTGGCGAGCTCGATCCGCGTGGCGAGCTCGTTCTCCGCGATCGCGCGCTCGCGCTCGACAGCCAGGGCGCGGCGCTCGAACGTCGAGCGGTCGGCCTCGGCCTGCGCGGCCTCGCGGGCGGGCGTCTGGAGCGCCCGCTCGAGGTCGGCGTCGGCCCGGACGGAGCCGACCCGCGCCCCGAGCACCTCCAGGCCGGTCGCGGTGACCCGCGCGTCGGCGCGCAGCGCGGCGCCCACGCGCTCGCCGAGCGCCCCGGTCGGGGTCAGACGGCCTCGGGCAGGGTCATCGCCGCCAGGGCGTCCATGACGTGGCCGGCCGCGAGCTCCCCGAGCAGGTGGGCGACCTGCTCCAGCGGCGTGCCGGTCCAGCGGCCGCTGGCGGGGTCGATCCCGAGGTCGAGGCGGTGGGCGGCGAGCTCGGGGTCCGCGAACCGGTAGCTCACGGTGACCTGCGCGGTGACCTCCTGGAGGTCGGCGGTGCGGGCATGCGCGACGAGCGGCAGCTCGCGGTCGTCGACGGGCACCTCCGACAGGACCGCCGCGAGCGGCCGGAACCAGAACGCCAGGCCGGGGCCGGAGCGGCGGACGGCGCCGCCGCGCAGCTGGACGACGTGCGCCGTCGGCGCCGAGCGCAGGTGCCGCACGAAGGGGTAGCGGGTGATGGTGGCCATGGTGCCCTCCTCGGGTTTGTCGTCAGGATGACGATAAACCGCACCACTGTTTCTCGTCAACTCGACGAGATATGCTGCACGGGTGGACTACGACCCGGGTGCGTTCCCGCCGTTCGCCGTCACCGTCGACCTCGTCGTCCTGACGCTGCGACGCGGCGCCCTGCACGTCCTGCTCGTGGAGCGCGGCGCCGAGCCCTACCGGGGCGCCCGCGCGCTGCCCGGCGGCTTCGTCCGGCCCGACGAGAGCCTCGAGCAGGCGGCGCGGCGCGAGCTCGCCGAGGAGACCGGCGTGGTCGATGCCGGGCACCTCGAGCAGCTGCGCACCTACGGCGACCCGGGCCGCGACCCTCGGATGCGGGTGGTCTCCGTCGCCCACCTCGTCCTCGCCCCGGACCTGCCCGACGCCGCCGGCGGTACGGACGCCGCGTCCGCGGCCTGGGTGCGCGCCGACGACGCGACCGACCTCGCCTTCGACCACCGGCGGATCCTCGCCGACGGAGTCGAGCGGGCCCGCGCCAAGCTCGAGTACACGTCGCTGGCCACGGCGTTCTGCCCGCCGGAGTTCACCGTCGCGGACCTGCGCGCGGTCTACGAGGCCGTGTGGGGCCACCCGCTCGACCCGCGCAACTTCCACCGCAAGGTCACCGGCACCGAGGGGCTGCTCGAGGACACCGGCCGCACCCGCGCGGAGGGCCGGGGTCGCCCCGCCACGCTCTACCGGGCAGGCCGCGCCACGGCGCTGCACCCGCCGCTGGTGCGCGAGGCCTGACCGCGCTCAGGCAGGGGCGTCGGCGCCGACGTCGGCCTTCGCGGCCGGCGCGCCCCTGACGGTGCGCAGCACACCCGCCGCGAGGAGCGCCTGCGCGGCGACGTACGTGAGCATCACCCAGAACCCGTGCCCCGGCAGGGCATAGCCGTCGACGAACGCGTTCAGCGCGATGAGCGAGTCGGACACGATGAACAGGGCCCCGCCGACCGCCGCGACGCCGTCGAACGTGGCGAGCACCGCGACGGCCGTCAGCACCGTCCCGTACACGACGACGGGCGCCAGCAGCCCGCCGGCGCCCGGCGCACAGACGGTCACGAGCGCGACGAGCACGACCAGGTACGGGACCACCAGCACCGGGCGGCGCCCCAGCACGCCGTCGGCCCGCAGCGGCCAGAACGCCGCGACGTAGGCGACGTGCGCGACCAGGAAGAAGCCGAGCATCGTCAGGAACGATGCGTCGTCGGGCACGAGGTCCGGCGCCGTGTCGCCGAGCCAGGACAGGCCAAGGCCAAGGACCGTCAGCCGCACCAGGCGACCGCGGGCGCCGTCGGCCGCCAGCCACAGCGCGACCGCGAGGACCGGCATGAGGAACCACTGCGTGACGTCGGCGAGAGTCGCGGCTTCGGTCAGCTGGGCAGCGAGGTGGACGGCCGTCAGGACCGCGAGGACGACGACGGCGACGAGCGCGGGGCGGGGGAGGCGCACGGACCGCACCCTCCCATGCCCCTCGCGCGGCGTCCACGCCGGTGGCGGACCCGCTCGCTGCCGCCCGAGCCCCGCGGGCTGTCGGCACCGCCCGCTACGGTGCGGCGCCATGGCCCGTCCCGTGCCCGAGCGGAACCGCCTCGCCGTCGACGCCCTCGACCTGCGGCCCGACGCCCGGGTGCTGGAGGTCGGCTGCGGCGCCGGCGTCGCGGCCGATCTGATCAGCCGGCGGGTTCCCGACGGGCACGTCACAGCCCTGGACCGCTCCGGCACGGCGCTCGCGCACGCCGAGCGGCGGCTGCGGCGCGCCCTCGACGCGGGGGTCGCCGACCTCGCCGAGCGCGACCTGCGCGCGTTCACCGGTGACGGCCGGCCCTACGACGTCGTGCTCGCCGTCAACGTCTCCCTCTTCTGGACGGGCGAGGACGCGGCCGGGGCCGCCGCCCACGTCCGGGACCTGCTCGCCGACGACGGCGTCGTGCACCTGTGGTGCGA
>JAEWQZ010000221.1 GCA_023460255.1 Actinomycetes bacterium | reverse complement strand
GCACGACACCGCCGCCCCCGCCCCCCGCGGGCTGAGGCACCAGACCGACATCGAGCCGCCGGTCCGGCAGCCCTCCGGGGCGCCGGGCCGGCGGCTCGGCCGCTGTCCGGGGCCCGACGCTCTCAGGCCTCGGTCGTGTGGTACTCCGGCTCGATCCCGAGCGAGCGCAGCCACGCCCGCTCCCCGCCGATCACCACGTCCCGGCCGTGCGCGAGGAGCACGTCGAGGACGTCCATGCCCTCGGTGGGCGCGCCGAGCGCGGCCATGACCTTCGGCACGTCGGTGGGGTCCACCACCATCCAGTACTCGTACTTCTCGGCCCCCCAGGGGCTCTGCCGGTCCACGGCGCCGCGCAGGACGAGCGCGCCGTCGTCGCCGCGCACGCTCGCACCGATGCGCAGGCCGTCACGATCCTGAAGAGTCACCTCGCGCACAGCCACCTCCAGGGCACTGCCGGCGAGCCTCGTTGCCCGCCGATCCCCCATCATCGGCCACCCGAGGCGTCCCGTGGGCGGTTTCGGCGGGCGATCTGTGGCTCACAGGAATTCGACGACCCCCGCCTGGCCCGCCCCCACCCCTTCGCAGAGTGGAACGAAACGAGGGTCCACCCCCCCAGAGTGGAACGAAACGAGGGTCCACCCCCCAGAGTGGAACGAAACGAGGGTCGACCCCCCCAGAGTGGAACGAAGTGCTGCCGTTTCGTTCCACTCTGGGAGGTGGGGGCCTGGGAGGTGGGGCCTGGGCGTCAGGGGGCCTGGGCGTCAGGCGGGCGCCAGGACGAGCCGCCGGCGCAGAGCGAGCAGGCCCAGCCCGGCGAGCACCGCGAGCGCCGCCAGCGCGCCCGTGCCCCCGACGTCCGTGCCCGTCGCCGCCATGCCGGCCGGCGCCCGGCCGATCCACGTGATCGTCCCGTCCGCGCCGACCCCGAACGCCACCTCCGTGCGCACCGACGTCCCGTCCAGGGCGGTGCCCTCGAGCACGACGCGGTGGGCCCCCGCGGCGAGGGCCGGCAGGACGCCGACCACCGTCGTCGCACCGTCGGGTTCGGCGAGCGTGGACCCGACCACCGTCGGCGTCGAGTACGCCGTCACGCTCAGGGACGCCCCGGGCAGCAGGTCGGTGCCCGTGCCGATCACCGAGGTCCCCTGCACCCGGTCGCCGACGACGGCGCCGAGCACCAGGGACAGGTCGGGGCTCCCGGCGGTGACGAGCACCTCCACGGTCGTCAGGCCGGGCGCGGTGACGTCGTCGCCGTCGGACGACGCGACGATCGAGCAGACGCCGACGCCGGTCACGGTGATCACCGCGACGTCGTCGCCGGTCGCGCGGCACGCACCGCTCGCGCCGACGAGCACGAGCGCCGTCCCGTCGGTCAGGGCGCGGACGGTGAACTCGCCCGCGCCGTCGAACGTCGCCGGAGCGCCGGTGATGGTGATCGTCTGCGGCCGGTGGGTGACCGTGAGGCTCACGGCCTCGGTGACCGGCTTGCGGCTGTCGTCGCCCGCGTTGGTGCCCGCCACGGCGCACGCGCCCGCCGTGTGCAGCGACAGGGTCGACCCGTCGACCGTGCACACCGCGGGTGTGGTGGTCGTGTACGACACGGCCAGGCCCTCCGACGTCGTGGCCGGGAGCGCGAGGGTGCTCGAGGCTTGAGCCGGGCCCGACAGGGCGGCGGCGAGCCCGATGGTCTGCGCGAGCCGTGCGTCGACGGTCATCGTCGCCGAGCTGGGCAGGATGTTCGCCGAGCCCGTGTAGGTGACGGTCAGCGTGACGAGCCGCGGGGTCGGCGGGAGGTACGTGAGCCCGACGTCGGTGCCGAGGTCGCCCCACCCGACCTCCCCCCCGTTGACGTCGAAGGCGAGGCTGCCCTCGGAGGCGGGCACCCCGTCCACCGTCGCCGACATGAGGAACGCCACCCGCTCCGTCGTCACGAGCACCGGGGTGATCGTCGTGACGGACGTCGCCTTCGCGATGGTCACGACGGCGGTCGCCTCGGCGGGTTGGTGCGTGGCGTCGCCGGCCTGCGTGGCCGTGACGGTGCAGGTCCCGGCACCCGTGAAGCTGAGCGAGCCGTCGGCCAGGGCGCACGGCCCGTCGACCGTGAGCGTCGCGTCCAGGCCGGCGTCCGACGACGCCGCCACGGGCACCGCTGCGTCACCCCACGTCACGTCGGCGGGCGGCGCCGGGTCGAAGGTGATGGTCTGCGGCAGGCGCGGGTCGACCACGTCGACCACGACCGTCGCCGTGCTCGGCAGGTAGTCCGCCGTGCCGCTGTAGGTGGCGGTCAGGGTGTAGGTGCGGTAGCCGCTGCCGCCGGAGTACCCGCCCGAGAACGGGGTCGACCAGCCGGCAGAGGTGTGCCCCTCGACCTCGAAGGCCAGCCAGCCGGTGGTCAGGGACACGCCGCCGGCGGTCACGTCGACGGAGAAGCTCGTCAACGTCGGCGCGACGGACCCGAGCGTGATCGTCGTCACCGTCGGGGCCGGCTCGATCGTCACCGTCGCGGTGGCGGACGCGGGCGCGTAGGTCGCGTCACCGGCCTGCGAGGCCGTGACGGTGCAGGTGCCGGCACCCGTGAAGCTCAGCGAGCCGGCGTCGAGCGCGCACGGACCGCTGACGCCGAGCGTCACGTCCAGCCCCGAGTCCGACGACGCCGCCACGGGCACCGCCGCGTCACCGAAGGTCACGCTCGCGGGCGGCGCCGCGTCGAAGGTGATGGTCTGCGGCGTCAGCGGGGCCGGGAAGGTGTAGGAATACGTCGCGCTGCTCGGCAGGACCCCCGGGCCGCCCAGGTACGCGGCCGACATCGTCATGGTGCCCGGCGCGCTGCGCAGGACGCCGGCCGAGTAGACACCGTCGGTGAGCGGGAGCGTCAGCGTGGTGCCGCCGTCGAAGGTCACGTCGACGGTGCCCGTCGCGGGCGCGCCGCCCACGGTCACCTCGAAGTACACCCGGAACTCCTCGCCGAGCACGGGGACCGCCGGGACGGACCAGCTGGTCATGACGGACGGCACGTCGCCCGGCGCCGCCGACGCCACGCCCTGCCCCGCCAGGAGGAGACCCGCCACGGCGACGGCCACCACCGCCCTCCGGGGGCGACGCAGACGCAGCAGCTGGCGGAGGGCGACGGTGCGGGACACGGGGGCTCCACGGGGTCGGGCGCCGGTCCGGCGCGTTCCCCCAGATCATCCCGTCAGTCGATCTTGCTCCGCAGGCCGTTCGCACGCCTTCCCGCAGTTCACCCGAACGGCCGATCGGGTCGGGCCAGAGCGGCCTCGATCGCCTCGACGACCTCGGGCGCCTCCGGCTCGACGCGGCTGCGGAAGCGCCGCGCGGTGCCGTCGGGCGCCACCAGCCACTTCTCGAAGTTCCAGGCGACCCGGCCGGCCTTGCCCTCCGCGTCAGGCACCCGCGTGAGCTGCTCGAACAACGGGTGCCGTCCGCGCCCGTTCACCCGCACCCGCTCCGCCAGGGGGAAGGTGACCCCGTAGGTGAGCTGGCAGAACTCGGCGATCGCAGCCTCGGAGCCGAGCTCCTGGAGGAACTGGTTGGTCGGGAACCCCACGACCACCAGCCCCCTGTCGCGGTACGTCGTCCAGAGCCGCTCCAGCCCGGCGTACTGCGGGGTGAACCCGCAGCGCGAGGCGACGTTGACGACGAGGAGCACGCGCCCGCCGAGCTCGCCGACGGTGGTCGGGCGCCCGTCCAGGGTGGTGAACGGGACGTCGTCGATGTCAACGGTGACGGGCTGCGTGAGGGCGCTCATGACTGCCTCAACGCCCCGGGCCGCGCAGGTCATCCCGCCCCCGTACGGTTGACCCGTGACAGGCGCGCGTGGGCAGGTGCCGACTCCCGAGGAGCTGCTGGACCGCTGGCGCGCCGTCGCGGAGCGGTCCGCGCCCGGCGCCGCCGCCCGGGTCGGCGACGACGCCCCGCCCCCGGAGCACGCCGCCACCCCGCCGTGGGACCTCGAGTCGATGGCCCGCGCGACCGCCCGCGGCACGACGGCGGTCCTCCTCCTCGGGCCCGTCGACCTCGAGCCCGACGGGTACACGGTCGTGCGGCACGACGCCGAGGAGCCCGGCGAGCTGCCCTACCCCGACCGGTGCCTGGACGTCGCCGTCGTCCGCCGCAGGCCCTTCGACGCCGACGAGCTCGCCCGGGTGCTCCGGCCCGGCGGGGTGCTCCTGGCCGAGCAGGTGGGCGGGGACGACGTCGTCGAGCTGCACGCGGTGCTCGCGTCCCCGCTGCCCCGGCCCCACCAGCGGGTCGACGCGTCGGCGAAGGAGCTCCTCGACGCCGGGCTGCGCGTCACCCGCCAGGAGACCTGGCACGGCCCCGTGACCTTCGACGACGTGGCGTCGCTCGTCGCCTACCTCACCCGGGACCCGGCGCACGCCCCCGCCGACTTCTCCGTGGACGGCTACGCGAACACGCTGCTCTACCTGCACCTGCGCGGTCCGGCGTGGGGCCAGCCGCTGGCCTTCACGCAGAGCCGGTTCCTGCTGCGGGCCGAGCGGCCGGACTGAGGCGGCGTCGCCCGCGGGCACCCGACGCGGCTTCCCGTCGCCATGGGAGGAGCCCTTCGACGTCGCCGCCGCGCCGACGCGCTACCGTCGACCCCATGCCCCTGGTCGACCTCTCCCACCCGATCACGGAGGGCATGGTCACCTACCCCGGGCTGCCCGCACCGCACATCGCCACGCACCTGTCCCGCGAGGAGTCCGCCGCCCACTACGCGCCGGGCGTGACGTTCCACATCGGGGTCGTGACGCTCTGCACGAACACGGGCACCTACCTCGACGTGCCGTTCCACCGCTACGCCGACGGGCACGACCTCGCCGACCTGCCGCTCGAGCGGGTCGCGGACGTGCCCGGCATCGTGCTCGACGCGCGCGGCCGGCGGACGGTGGACCTCGACGACCTCGAGCTGCCCGACGGCGGTCCGACTGCGCTCGCCGGGCTCGCCGGGCTCGCCGTGCTCGTGCGCACCGACCACTCGGACGCGTGGGGCACCGACGCGTACGCGGTCGACCACCCGCACCTGTCGGCCTCCGCCGGCGAGGCCCTGGCCGCCGCCGGCGTCGCGTGCGTCGGGATCGACTCCCTCAACATCGACGGGACGGCGACCGGGGAACGGCCCGTCCACTCGGCCCTCCTCGCCGCCGGGGTCCCGATCGTCGAGCACCTCACCGGCCTGCGCGCGTTGCCGCGCGACGGGTTCCGGTTCACCGCCGTCCCACCCCGCATCGCCGGTGCGGGGACCTTCACCGTCCGTGCCTTCGCGAGCTGCCCATGACCTCCGCGCCCGAGTCCCCCCGACGCGTCACCGCCGACGACGACGCCCCGGCGTCCGACCCGGCCGAGACCGCGACCGTGCCTCCGACGGACCCCGCCGTCGACCCGGAGGACGCCCCGGCCGACCCCGACCGGCCGCCGGCCGACGCCGTCGCGCTGCTCGTCGCCGTCGTGCTCCCCCTCGTCGGCGTGATCCTCGCCCTGGCCGGCCGCACCTGGCTGACCATCGCGATCATCATGCTCACGCCCCTCGTGCTGGCCGCGTACGGGCTGGGGGTGTGGGTCTTCGCCCGCGTGCTGCGACGGGGCAGCCTCATGCGGCGCGTGTACGGCACGGTGCCCCGCCGGTACCTCGTGTACGCGTGGGTGTGGGCGATCGCCTTCCTCGTCGCGGGTGCGTCGCCGATGCTCGGTGGGATGGACGTGCCGTGGCAGGCGCAGGTCGCCGCGGTCATCGGGGCATCGGTGGTCGTCGGGGCGCTCACCGTCTCCCTGTGGATGAGGTACAGCGGCGACGTCAACGCGCCGGCCGACGACGAGGACTGAGCGGCACCGCCGGGGCATGCACGTGGCCGGCTCGTGCCGGCCCGTGCACAGGCGCCGCGGTCCCGACGCACCCGCACGGCCCGGGCGGAAGCAGGCTCGTCGCACCTGCCCCCGACCGAGGACCTGTGATGCGCCCGCACCCGACCCTCCGCGACCTCTACGCACGACAGCTCGACGCCGTCCGCGGCGACCCGATGGCGTCGTCGACGACCGACCTGGGCGCGCCGCGGGGCTGGTTGCTCAGCACCGGCGCCGTCGACCTCGTCGAGCCGTTCCTGCTCCGCCTCCCGGCCGACGACGGCGACCTGGCCCGCTACGCCGGGCTCGACGGCGACACGGCCGCGACCCTGCTCGCGGTCCTGCCCCCCGTCGAGCTGGACGACCGGCAGAACGACGCCCCCACGCTGGGCGCCCTGCTCGGCTCCGCGGCCGCGCACCCGGACGACGTCGAGCTGCACGGCTACCTCGTGGGGCCCGCGCGCACCGACGAGCGGCTGACGGCCGAGGGGCTGTACGCCTACGGCGGCCCCGACGTGGACGTGACCCCTGACCACCACCCGGGCTGCGAGTGCGCGCGCCTGTGGGCGTGGGTGCAGCACGAGCTCGGGGTGGACGACGCCGTGCGGATGCCCGACGAGATCCGCCGCACGCTCAACCCGTGGCGCCCCTACGAGCCGTGCTGGTCCTTCTGGTGGGACTGAGCAGCCGGCGCGCGGCGCACCGCGCCCGGGCCCGGTCCGGGCGAGGGGGGTGGTCCCGTGGACACGGCCGGGACCACCCCCCGCACCCGGGTGCTACGCCGACGCCGTCCGACGGCGGCGGAGCAGGAGGGACCGGCTCAGCACCAAGCCGGAACCCACCAGGACCCACAGGGCCGCCAGGAGACCGGCGTCCTGGGTTGCGGCACCCGTGCGCGGCAGGGCAGGGGCCGCCCCGATCCACGCGATGGTGCCGTCGTCGGCGACCCCGAAGGCGAGGGTGCGCTCGATGGTCGCGCCGTCGAAGGTCACGGCGCGCGCGACCAGCCGGTGCACGCCGGCCTCGAGACCGTCCGGCAGGGTGCCGAGGAGCAGCCCCGTGCCGTCCGTGCGTGCCGTGGCGAGCCCGACCTGCGTCGGCACGGAGTACACGGTGAGCGACACGTCCGAGCCGGGCCGCAGGCCCGTGCCGTCGACCATGGCGGTCAGGCCGCCGGGCTCGTCGCCGACGACGCCGAGCAGCCGCACCCCGAGCGAGCTCTCGCCCGCCACCACCGGGAAGCCCCACTCGCCGTCGGCGGGCAGCGTGTCGTCGTCGCCCACCTGCGTGGCCGTGACGGTGCACCGGCCCGTCGCGACGGTCCGCACCGCGCCGTCGTCCACGACGCAGGCGCCGCTCGCGGTGAGCGTCACGGGCAGCCCGACGTCGGAGGTCACGGTGACCGGGACGGTCGCTGCGCCCTGGACGAGCGTCGGCAGCCCGGCGACGGACAGCGCCTGGGCACGCTTGGCCACCGGCACTGTCACCGTGGCCTGGGGCGCCGGCAGGTAGAGGGCCGTCCCGTCCTCGTCGCCGGTCACCGTGCAGGAGCCGGCGCCCGTGGTGACGAGCATCCCTGCGTCGAGGACGCAGTCGCCGCTCGCCGCGAGCACCACGGCGTCGCCGGACCCGGCCGTGGCGGTCACGGGCACGCCGGGCCCGCCGAAGGTCAGCGGCGGGAGGGGGTCGATCGTGACCGCCTGCGGCGCGCGGTTCACCGTCGCGGTGTCGGTCACGGCGGCCGGTGCGATCTCGGCCGTCTCCGGCTGCGTCGCGGTGACGGTGCACGCGTCGACGCCCGCCCCGACGAAGGTCAGGGTCGTGCCGGAGACCGTGCACACCGCCGGGGTGGCGGAGTCGAACGTCACGTCGAGGCCGGAGTCGGTGGTGGCCGTCAGCGTCGTCGACCCGCCGTACGTGAACGGGCCGCCGAGCTCGAAGGTCAGCGGGAAGACGTCCTTGGCGACGACGATCTGCCCGGAGACCGTCATCGGGACCACGAGTCCGTCGGGGGAGCCGTCGTAGACGATGGTCACCGGATAGGACCCGGCCCGCCGGCCGGCGGCCCCGTAGGTGTGCACGCCGTCCGCCCCGAGCCAGAAGCTCCGCTCGGGACCGTTGCCGATCTGCACGGTGATCCGGCCTCGCGCGGGGGCGCCGTTGCGGGTGACGGCCACCGTCACGTCGAAGTCGTCGCGGTTGGTCGGCGGGTCCGGGTTCGTCACCAGGCTGATCACCGGCGTGATGAGCGGGGTGGCGCGGGCTGGGTCCGAGAGGTCGGACGGGCCCGCCGCGTTCCGGGCCCGGACCCGCACGGCGTACGGCTGGCCGCCGGTGAGGCCGGTGAGGACCGCCGACGTCTCCGCCGGGTCGACCGGGAGCCGTGCCCACTCCCCGTCGGGGAGTGTGCGGTACCAGACGACGTAGGCCGTGAGCGTGCCGTTCGGCGCGGCGGGCGGGGTCCACGACACCGCCAGGCTCTCCGGGCCCGGCACGGCCACGACGTCCGTGGGCGCCGACGGGACCCACGGGTCCAGCGTCAGGGTGAGCGTCGCCGTGCCGTTGCTCACGTGGGCGTCCCACGGCGGCACGAAGCCCCCCATCCCGACGAGGTAGCGCTCGCCGGCATCCACCGGGA
>JAEWQZ010000220.1 GCA_023460255.1 Actinomycetes bacterium | reverse complement strand
CGACCGCGCCGCGGCCCGTCGCGTCGTCGAGGAGGCCCTCGCGGGGGCCGACGGCGCCGTGGTCACGCTCGACGCGGAGCGCGCCACTGCGCTCCTGGGCGCGTACGGCATCGAGCTCTGGCCCGTGCGGACGGTGGCGACGGAGGCCGACGCGGTGGCCGCGGCGGAGGAGCTGGGCTGGCCGGTCGCCGTGAAGAGCGCGGCGGTGAGCCTGCGGCACCGGATCGACCTCGGTGGCGTCCGTCTCGACCTCGCGGGCCCGGCGGCCGTCGCCGAGGCCGTCGGGCAGCTGCGCCGGGTGGTCGCGGCGCACGGCGGGACGGACGAGCGGTTCGAGGTGCAGCGGATGGCGCCGTCCGGCGCCGCCTGCGTCATCCGGTCGACGGAGGACCCACGGTTCGGTCCCGTCGTCTCCTTCGGCCTGGCGGGTGACGCGGTGGACCTGCTCGACGACGTCTCGCACGGGATCGCCCCGCTGACCGACGTCGACGTCGCCGAGATGGTGCGCGGGGTGCGGACCGCTCCCCGGCTGTTCGGCCACCGGGGCCTGGCTCCGCTCGACGTCGCCGCGCTGGAGGACGTCCTGGCCCGGGTCGCCGTGCTGGCCGAGGACACCCCGGAGCTGCACGGGCTCGAGCTGCACCCGGTCGTGGTGGCCGAGCAGGGTGCGGCGGTCCTCGCCGCGCGCGTCGAGCTGGCCGACGCCGAGCGGGTGGACGGCGCCCGGCGCACGCTCCCGGGGTGAGTGCACCCGAACGGCGGTGGACGACGCCGGGACCGGGGCCGGTGGATGGAAGGATGTGCCCGTGCCCCGCAACACGACCCTGCGCCAGAGCCTGGACCTTGCCGGCTACTACCCCGAGCTCGTCGGGGACGTCCTCGACGTGGCCGTCGGCGGCGAGGAGGTCGTGGCCCACCTCGTGCACCCGGAGACGACGTTCGACACGGAGGTGCGTCGTCACGTGACGGCGCTCGTGCTCACCCCGACGCGGCTGATCATGGCGCACGTCGACGACCACCCCGCCGACCTCGAGAACCCGTCGGCGACCGCGTCGGCGACCACGGAGGCGGTGCCGCTGCGGGCCGTGCACACGGTCGCCCTCACCCACGTCGTCGGCACCCCGGCACGGCACCGGACGGGGGCCACGCCGGCGGAGCTCACGCTCGCGGTCGGCTGGGGCGGAGTCCAGCGGATCGACCTCGAGCCGGCCACGTGCGGGGACCCGCAGTGCGACGCGGACCACGGCCTGACCGGCTCGATCACACCCGACGACGTCGTCGTGCGGGTGTCCGCCCAGGCGGAGGGCCGCGAGGCCGTCCGCGCCGCCCTGTCGTTCGCCCGGGCGCTCTCCGCGGCCACCGCCCGGTGACGGACGGGGTGACGACGGCGCTCGCCGCGGCCGGGCTCCGTCCGCCCGACTACGGCGCGGACAGCCTCGACCGGGTCCTGCCCGCCGCGCTGGGCGCGCTGGGTGTCGAGGTGGAGGTCGAGGCGGCTGGGCCGTCGGGTGCGGCGCAGGCGTGCGCGAGGTTCGGCCTGCCGTCGGCCGAGCGGGTCTGCGTGGTCCTCGTCGACGGCCTCGGGGCCGAGCTGGTCCGCGAGCGTGCGGGGCACGCGCCCTTCCTGCGCCGGCGCCTGCCCGACACGCGGGTGCTCACCTCGGGCTTCCCGTCGACGACCGCCACCTCGCTCGCGTCGTTCGGCACCGGACGCCCGCCCGGGCGCACGGGCCTGCTCGGCTACACGATGCGCAACCCGGTCACCGGTGGGCTGGCGAACCTCGTCTCGTGGACGGGGATCGATCCCGCGCCCGCCTGGCAGCGCGAGCCCGCCCTCCTGGGGCTCGCGGCGGCCGCCGGTCGGGCCGTGACCTCCGTCGGCCCGGCCCGCTTCGCCGGCTCGGGTCTGACGCTCGCCGTGCTGGGCGGCGGTCGCTACGTGGGCGCCGAGACCCTGGACGCACGCGTCGACGCGGCGCTGCGGGCGCTCGCCGAGCCCGGGCTCGTCTACCTCTACTGGGGCGACGTCGACAAGGTGGGCCACCACCACGGCTGGCGCTCCGCGGAATGGGGCGACGCCCTCGCCGAGCTCGACGCCGGTCTGGCCCGGCTCGCGCGTGCCATGCCCGCAGGGACGGTGCTGCTGGTCACCGCCGACCACGGGCACGTGGACGTCGACCACGAGCGGCTCGTCGACGTGGCGACCACGCCGGCGCTCGCGGACGGCGTCGCCCTCGTCGCGGGTGAGCCCCGGGCGACCTACGTGCACCTGACCGAGGAGGCGCGCGCCGAGCTGCCGCTGGTCGCCGACCGCTGGCGGACGGTCCTCGGCGACGGGGCCCTCGTGGTGACCGGGGAGGAGGCCGTGGCGGCCGGGTGGTTCGGCGAGGTGGCACCGCACGTGCGCCCGCTCGTCGGGGACCTCGTCGTCGCGGCACGCGGGGTGGCCGGCGTGGTGGACTCACGCACGCAGACCCCGGCGTCGCTGCAGCTGCGCGGCATGCACGGTTCCCTCACGCCGGGGGAGATGCTCATCCCGCTCGTCGTGGTGGCCTAGGAGGACGTCGATGGCCGAGCTCGTGTTCTTCAGCGGGACGATGGACTCCGGCAAGTCCACGCTCGCGCTGCAGATGGATCACAACCACGCCGCCGCCGGCCGCGGGGGGCTGCTCTACACCCGCAACGACAGGGCGGGCCAGAGCGTCGTCTCGTCGCGCCTGGGCCTGCGGCACCCTGCCATCGAGGTGACCGACGCGACGGACTTCTGGGACGACGTCGTGCAGCGCCGCACGCGTGGCGAGCGGGTCGACTACCTCGTGTGCGACGAGGCGCAGTTCTACACGCCGGCGCAGGTCGAGCAGCTCGCCCAGCTCGTCGACGAGATGGGCGTGGACGTCTACGCGTTCGGGATCACCGCCGACTTCCGGACCCGGTTGTTCCCCGGCTCGGCGCGACTCATCGAGCTGGCCGACCGCGTCGACGTGCTCCAGGTGCAGACGCTGTGCTGGTGCGGGGCCCGGGCGACGCACAACGCGCGGACGCTCGACGGCGAGATGGTGGTCGAGGGCGAGCAGGTCCTCGTGGGTGACACGGGGGACGCCGGCCACCGTGCGCAGGTGGGTTACGAGGTCCTCTGCCGGCGCCACCACATGCGACGGATGACGATGGCGGTCGCCCGCGCCACCTCGCTCGTGCCGCAGACGCTGCCGGGGCTGGCCGAGCCCCGCTGAGTCCGCGGTCGTCCGGGCCGGGAGAGGCGGGCCCGAGTCGACGGCAGCTCCGGACGTCGACGTCGGGTCGGTCTAGTCGTGCCGGGCGCCGAAGACGATCTCGTCCCAGCTGGGCACGCTCGCACGGCCGCGGCGGCCCCGGCCGCGGCCCTCGCCACCGTCGGAGCGGCCGGGCTCGTGCTCGCCCGTCCCGTGCTGCGAGGTGGGGTGGGCCGGCTGCGGGCCGGCCGGCCCCGAGGCGGGGTGGGCGGCCGCACCGCCCGACGGGTGGTCGGCCGAGCGGGGGGCCTTGGCGGGCATCTTCAGCACCCGTGCGTCGGTGGCCTCGGCGGGCCGGGAGGCGGGCGGGTGGGCAGCCGGGACGGTCAGGTCGGGGTGCTCGAAGTCGAAGGCGTGCTGGGGCCCGAAGCCGGCGAACTCCTCGTCGTCCACCTCCGGGTCGACGTCCTGGCGGACCCCGCGCCGCCCGGCGAGGTCGTCGAGGAGCGCGTGGGTCGGCTCGGTCTCCGGCTCGGGCGCGTGGTCGGCGTCGTCGGTGACCGGCGGGTCGACGGCGGCGAGCAGCGGGCGCAGGACCGCGTCGACCTCGACGTCGAACACCCGGTCACGCACGGGCGCCAGGTGCCGGCGGATCGGGGCGTCGGGCAGCTCGGTCTCGGAGAGCCAGCGGGCCTCGTCGTCGAGCGCGCGGACCCGGCGGGCCGCGGCGTCGTAGGCCCACCGCGCCGTCCGCTCGAGACCGCCGACGGCGAACCGCACCTCGACGGTCCACGGACCGGAGCCCTGCCGGAACGCGTCCCACGTCGCCGAGCGCACCTCGCGCGTGACGAGCCGGTCGGTGACCAGCTCACCCAGCCCGGGGGCGTCAGGGTCGTGGCCGATGCGGGTGGCGCGGGCCTGCTCGGCGACGTACTGGCGCTCGGCCACCACCGGGCCGTCGTAGCGGCGGACCATCTCCACCGGCATGCCCGAGGTCTCGGCGATCTCCTCGGCGGTCTGGCCCGCACGGACCCGCGCCTGGATCTCCCGCGGGGACAGCGCACCCGTCGCGTCGGCGCGCGCCTGCTCCAGGTGCGGCCGGTCGCGCCGGACGGCCGCCCGCAGCGCCTCGTCGATGCGGACGGAGAACCGCTGACCGTCGGGCCCCTCGAGGACGACGTGCTCGCCGTCCTCGTCCAGCCCCACGAGGGTGAGCTCGCTCATGGCACCTCCTGGCACGAGGGTGCCATCCCGCACGCCCTCCTGCGGGGAGGTGTTCCGGTGTGCCGCCGGACGGCGTCGGGCAGGATGGCCGGGTGAGTGTGCCCCCGCGCCCCCCCGAGCAGGCCGGCCCCGCCGGTGCAGACGCCCCCGGGCTGGACGTCGTGGCGCTCGGCACGCTGGCGGCCGAGCTGGCCCGCAGCGCGGGCGCGCTGGTCCGCGACGGACGGCCCCGGCGGGTGGACGTCGCGGCGACCAAGTCGAGCCCGATCGACGTGGTGACGGCGATGGACCTCGCCTCCGAGGCGCTCCTGCGGCGCACCCTCGCGGAGCGGCGCCCGCACGACGGCGTGCTGGGGGAGGAGGAGGGGCACGAGGCCGGCACGGGCGGCCCGGACGGCGTGACGTGGGTGCTCGACCCCATCGACGGCACTGTCAACTACCTGTACGGCATCCCCGCGTACGCGGTGAGCGTGGCCGCCGTCGTCGGACCGCCGCGGCCCGAGGAGTGGACGGTCGTCGCGGCGTGCGTGCACTCGGTGGCGGACGGACGGACGTGGACCGCGACGCTGGGCGGGGGCGCGTTCGAGGACGGCCGCCCCGTGCGGGTCAACGCCCCCGTCGGGCTGGACGCGAGCCTGCTCGGTACGGGATTCGGGTACACCGCTGAGCGACGGCGCGCCCAGGCGCGGGTGGTGGCCGACCTCCTTCCGCGGGTGCGGGACATCCGGCGCATCGGGTCGGCGGCCATCGACCTGTGCCTCCTGGCGTCGGGCAGCCTCGATCTGTACTTCGAGCGTGGGCTGCAGCCGTGGGACCTCGCGGCGGCGTCGCTGGTCGCGCAGGAGGCCGGCGCGAGCGTGCTGGGTCTGCGGGGCGGGCCGCCGTCGTCGGCGATGACCGTCGCGGGCCCGGAGCCCACGGTGCGCGAGCTCGTGGCGCTCCTCGAGGCGCTGGACGCCGACTCCGACGAGCCCGTCGGCCCCGACGAGCTCGGGCCGAGCCCGGGGCCGGGTCCGGGCTGAGGGCGGGCTGAGCCGGGGGTTCTCCGGGCCGCTGACCTGCCACGCCACGAAACTGTTCGACGCGCGGACGAAAGCGACATGCGCGCGCCGCTCCGATGGTGCACAATCGCCCCGCCGCACGGGAACAACCCGCCTGCCCCGAGCATTCATCACGTACCGGCCACGACGACCGCCAGGAGGCGGCGGGCCCCCGACAGACCACGGAGCGAACCACCACATGGCCACGGACTACGACGCCCCGCGCAAGACCGACGAGGACCTGAGCGAGGACTCGCTCCAGGAGCTCCAGGCGCGCCGTGCGGACAAGAACTCGGGCGTCGTCGACGAAGACGAGATCGAGGCCGCCGAGGGCTTCGAGCTCCCCGGCGCCGACCTGTCCGGCGAGGAGCTCTCCGTCCGTGTCCTCCCGCGGCAGGCGGACGAGTTCACGTGCAGCAGGTGCTTCCTCGTGCACCACCGCAGCCAGCTGGCCTACGAGAAGGACGGTCAGCTCGTCTGCACGGAGTGCGCCTGACGTCCTGCGTCGACGGCGGCCGCCAGCTCGGCCGGCCGCCGCGTCGAGATGAACCACGACGGCGTCGGGTCGGCGGGGTCCTCCACGGGCACCACGACGGCGGCGTCGAGCCAGGCCCGCACGCACACGAAGGCCCGTGCGTCCGATCCCGGCCCCAGGGCCGTCCGCACCCCGGCCCGGTCCAGGACCACGGGCTCCCCGAGGAGCGCGAGCGGCACGTGCGCGGCGCCGACCCGGAGCTCGCCTCCCGCCACCTGCACAGCCGTCGACGTCACGACGGCGACGACCACGCCTGCGACGAGGGCGACCGCGGCCCCCGCCGCCGCGACGCGCAGGTCGACGGGAGCCAGGACGATGGCCGCCACCACGGCTGACGCGGGCACCAGGGACCAGCCCAGGGGGCCCGGCCAGAGCCGCTCGGCGTACGAGGGGACGGGCGCGCTCATGTCCCCAGCATGGCAGGCCGACCCCGGGGCCGGCGGCGCCGCTAGAGTCGCGTCGTGACCGATCCGGCCCGGCCCGTCGAGGTCCTGCTCGTGATGCTCGACGAGGACCTCCCGCAGCCCGCGTACGCCCACCCCGGCGACGCGGGTGCCGACCTCGTCACGGCGGTCGACGTCGTGCTCGCGCCGCTCGCGCGCGCCACCGTGCCGACCGGGGTCGCGATCGCGCTGCCCGACGGGTACGCGGCGTTCGTCCACCCGCGCTCCGGGCTCGCTGCACGCCACGGGCTGACCATCGTCAACGCGCCGGGCACCGTCGACGCGGGCTACCGGGGCGAGATCCAGGTCACCCTGCTCAACACCGACCCCGAGCACCCCGTCGAGCTGCGCCGCGGCGACCGTGTCGCCCAGCTGGTGGTGCAGCCCGTGTCCCGGGCGAGGTTCGTCCGGGCCGAGCGCCTGCCCGGCTCGCACCGCGGCGCGGGCGGCCACGGCTCCAGCGGTGGCTGGGCCGATGCGGACGGTCCGGGGCGGGGCGCATAGGCTGAGAGGTTGGGGTCCCCGACGGGGCCCGCGGATCGGAGGCATCAGGTGGGGCTGTTCGGGCGGAGATCCCGGGGCGACGAGCCGGACGTCGACGCGGACGACATCGACGTCGACGCGTCGGGTGCACCTGTGCGCGACGCGGGCCCGTGGGACGTCGGAGAGGTACCCGACCGGGGCGACCGGCTCGACGTCGGCGCGCTGTGGTTGCCCCGTCGCGAGGGCATGGAGCTGCGGATGGAGCTCGACAAGTCGAGCCGCGTCGTCACGGCGGCCGCGCTCTCCCTGCACGGCTCCGCGCTCCAGCTCCAGGTCTTCGCCGCACCGCGTTCCGCGGGGATCTGGGACGAGATCCGCGGGGAGATCGCCGAGTCCGTCACGCGCCAAGGGGGCACGGTCGACGACCTGCCGGGTCCGTTCGGCCGCGAGCTCCTCGCCCGCCTGCCCGTCCGGACGGCCGAGGGCCGCACCGGCCACCGCCCGGCCCGGTTCATCGGGTTCGACGGGCCGCGGTGGTTCCTGCGCGGCGTCGTCTCCGGCCGGGCGGCCGTCGACCCGGAGAAGGCGCGCGAGCTCGAGGCGGTCTTCGCCGACGTCGTCGTCGTGCGGGGCGACCGGCCGCGCGCGCCGCGCGACCTGCTGCCGCTGACCCTGCCCGGCCAGGCTTCCCCGGAGGGCGCGGGGCCGGCGGACGCCCAGTCGTTCGACCCGCTCCGCCGGGGTCCCGAGATCACCGAGGTGCACTGACGTGGTGGGTCCGACGTCGGTGGGCGGTCGTGTGAAGACGGGTGGCCGGATCCGCGCCGGTCTGCGGGGGATGCTCGCCTCCCGAGCCGAGCTGGAGGCGTCCGAGGAGCGTCGGCACGCCGAGCGGCGCGGCTGCGAGGCCGTCGGCCACCTGCCCGCCCGGGCGAGGTCCGACGTGTTCGGCGTGCTCCGCAGCGTCACGCTGCGCCCCCGGCACAACGTCCCCGCTCTCGAGGCCGAGCTCTACGACGGGACCGGCTCGCTGCACGTCGTCTGGCTCGGTCAGCGGCGGATCGCGGGCATCGAGCCCGGGCGGCGGGTACGGCTGTCGGGGTTCGTCAGCCTGCGTGACGGACGGCCGACGATGTACAACCCGCGGTACGAGCTCGCCCCACGGCACGAGGGCGGCGCGTGAGCGGGCACGACCCGGCCGACGGCGTGGCTGCGCCGGGAGCGCCGGTGGACGGCCCGGTGACGCCCGGTGGCCCGGAGCCGCTGCGGGGCATCCGAGCTCTGGCGGGGGAGGACTTCTCGTTCGCCGACGCGATCGGCGGCGTCCGGGGCCTCGTGGAGTCGACCGCGCCCGGTCTGGTGTTCGTCGTGGCGTACGTCCTGACCCGAGACCTCACGCCGTCGCTGCTCGGCGCGCTCGGCGTGGCGCTGCTCGCCGTCGTCGTGCGACTGGTCCAGCGGACGCCGGCCACCCAGGCGTTCTCCGGCGTCCTCGGCGTCGGGATCGGCGTCGTCTGGGCGTGGCGGACCGGACAGGCGCAGGACTACTTCGCCTGGGGTCTGTGGGTCAACGTCGCCTGGTTCCTCGGTGCCCTCGTCTCGATCCTCGCGCGCTGGCCCGCCGTCGGGGTGATCGTCGCGTTCCTGCGCGGCGAGGACATGTCCTGGCGGACCGACCCCGGCGCGGCACGCGAACGCCGGCGGTTCACCTGGGCGACCTGGCTGTGGGTCGGCGTCTTCGGTGCCCGGTTGGCCGTTCAGGTCCCGCTGTGGTTCCAGGGCGAGGAGGCGGTCGGCTGGCTCGGGACCGCCAAGCTCGTGATGGGCGTGCCGCTCTTCGCGCTCGCCCTCTGGCTCACGTGGCTGCTCGTGGGGTCGCGAGGAGCTCGTGCAGACCGTCCAGATCCGCATCCGACCCCGCCACGATGAGGAGCTCGTCCCCGGCCTCGAGAGCGTCGTCGACGGTCGGGGCGATCGGCTGCGCCCCGCGCACGATGGCGGCCAGGACGGTGTCCCGGGGCCAGACCACCTGACCGACGAGGATCCCGACCATGGGCGAGTCGAGGGGGAGGGTGACCTCGAGGATCTCGGCTCCCGACTGGTGGAAGGTGAAGATCTTCACCAGGTCCCCGACCGCCACGGCCTCCTCGACCATCGCGGTCATGATGCGCGGCGTGGAGACGGCGACGTCCACGCCCCAGGCCTCGTCGAACATCCACTCGTTCTTCGGGTTGTTCACGCGTGCCACCGTGCGGGGCACGCCGAACTCGGTCTTGGCCAGGAACGAGACGACCAGGTTGACCTTGTCGTCGCCGGTCGCCGCCACGACGACGTCGCACTCGTCCACGCGGGCCTGCTCGAGGCTGGACAGCTCGCAGGCGTCCGCGAGCAGCCAGTCGGCCTCGGCCACGGACGCCACGCGCATCGCGCTCGGCTGGCGGTCGACGAGCGTCACCTCGTGCCCGGTCAGGAGCAGCTCGTTGGCGATGGAACGGCCCACGGAGCCCGCTCCGGCGATCACGACGCGCATCAGTCGACCTCCGCGGCGGGCGGGCGGGTGAGCAGGCGCTCGGTGCGGGGCAGGTCGTCCGCGGCCAGGAGCAGGTGGACGAGGTCGTGCTCCTGCAGCACGGTGTCAGGACCCGGCAGCATGCCGTCGCCGAAGCGGGTCAGGAAGGCGAGGCGTGCGCCCGTCGCCCGCTCGATGTCCGTGGCGGGCCGGCCGAGCCACGCCGGGTGCACGTCGACCTGCGCCATGACGATGTGGCCGGAGGCGTCCCGGTACTCGTCGGTCGCCCCCATGGGCAGCATCCGCCGCAGCACCTGGTCGGCCGTCCACCGCACCGTGGCGACCGTCGGGATGCCAAGGCGCTGGTAGATCTCCGCGCGGTGCGGGTCGTAGATGCGCGCGACGACGTTCTGCACGCCGTAGGTCTCGCGGACCACCCGGGCGGAGATGATGTTGGAGTTGTCGCCGTCCGAGACGGCGGCGAAGGCGTAGGCGTCCTCGATGCCGGCCTGGACGAGGGTCTGCCGGTCGAAGCCGAGCCCGGTCACCTTCTTGCCGCTGAACTCGGCGTCCAGGCGCCGGAAGGCCTCGGGGTTCTGGTCGATCACGGCGACGGAGTGACCGCGGCCCTCGAGCGACTGGGCGAGGGTGGCGCCCACCCGCCCGCAGCCCATGATGACGAAGTGCACGTCCGCTGACGCTACACCGCCGGGACCCGCGGGGCCTGCGTCGCAGGGGCCGTCGCGGGCCTAGCATGGGCTCCCGTGTCCGACATCGCCGGCGCCGCCAAGCGCCTGCTGCTCGGTCGCCCCTTCCGGAGCGACCGCCTGAGCCACACCCTCCTGCCGAAGCGTGTCGCCCTGCCGGTCTTCGCGTCCGACGCGCTGTCGTCGGTCGCCTACGCGCCGGACGAGATCATCCTGACGCTGTCCATCGCGGGTGGCGCCGCTGCCCTGTTCTCGCCGTGGGTCGGTCTGGCGGTCGTCGTCGTCCTCGTGGTCGTCGTGGCGTCGTACCGCCAGAACGTGCACGCCTACCCGTCGGGCGGCGGGGACTACGAGGTCGTCACGACCAACCTCGGGCCCCGGCCCGGTCTCGCCGTCGGCAGCGCCCTGCTCGTCGACTACGCCCTGACGGTGGCGGTGTCGATCTCCTCGGGCGCCCAGTACGCGGCGTCGGCGATCCCGGCGCTGCGCGGCCACGAGGTGACGTTCGCCCTCGTGCTCGTCGCGATCCTCATGGTGCTCAACCTGCGGGGCATCAAGGAGTCCGGCACGTTCTTCGCCCTGCCCACCTACGTGTTCATGGCCGGGGTCGGCGCGATGGCGGTGACCGGCTTCGTCAGGTACCTGCTCGGCGACCTGCCGGCGTCGGAGAGCGCCGACCTTCAGGTCCTCGCGGAGAGCGGCTACGAGCAGGGGCTGATGGGTCTCGGCGGTGCGCTGCTCGTGCTGAGGGCGTTCGCCTCGGGCTCGGCGGCCCTGACGGGTGTCGAGGCGATCAGCAACGGCGTGCCGAACTTCCGCAGGCCCAAGAGCCGCAACGCCGCCACGACGCTCCTGCTGCTCGGCTGCCTGTCCGTCACGTTCCTCATGTCGATCCTGCTGCTGGCGCGCGCGACCGGCGTGAAGTACGTCGAGTTCCCGGCCGAGCAGCTCGTGCGGGACGGTGTCCCGGTCGGCGCCGACCACGTCCAGCACCCGGTCCTGGGCCAGCTCGCCGAGGCGGTGTTCCAGGGGTTCGAGCCGGCCTTCTACCTGCTCACCATCGCGACGGGCCTCATCCTCATGCTGGCCGCGAACACGGCCTTCAACGGCTTCCCGGTGCTCGGCTCGATCCTGGCGCGGGACGGCTACCTGCCCAAGCAGCTGCACACCCGGGGCGACCGGTTGGCGTTCTCCAACGGCATCGTCACGCTGGCCCTCGGCGCCGGGGTGCTCATCTGGGCGTTCGACGCACGGGTGACCCGGCTGATCCAGCTGTACATCGTGGGGGTGTTCGTCTCGTTCACGATGAGCCAGCTCAGCATGGTCCGGCACTGGAACCGCGAGCTGCGCACGGTCGCGGACGAGGGGACCCGGCGGCGGATGCTGCGCTCCCGCGCGATCAACATGACGGGTTTCGGTCTCACCGCGACGGTGCTCGTCGTGGTGCTGGTCTCGAAGTTCACCCGTGGCGCCTGGATCGCCCTGCTCGCGATGGCCGTCGTCTACGCGCTGATGTCCGCCATCCGTCGGCACTACGACCAGGTCGCCGCCGAGCTCGCGTTGGACGCGGACCCGTCGACGGCCCGCGCGCTGCCCAGCCGCGTGCACGCGATCATCCTCGTGGCCCGCCTGCACAAGCCGGCGATGCGGGCCGTCGCGTACGCGCGGGCGACCCGGCCGAGTGTGCTCGAGGCCGTCACCGTGGACGTCGACCCCGACGCGACCGAGGCGCTGCGCGAGCACTGGGAGGCGTTGGAGGTCCCCATCCCGCTGCGGGTCCTGGACTCGCCGTTCCGGGAGATCACGCGCCCGGTCCTGGGCTACGTCAGGTCGATCCGGCGGGAGAGCCCGCGGGACCTGGTCGTCGTCTACGTGCCCGAGTACGTCGTCGGCCACTGGTGGGAGCAGCTGCTGCACAACCAGAGCGCGCTGCGACTGAAGAGCCGGCTGCTCTTCACTCCGGGCGTGGTCGTCGCGAGCGTGCCGTGGCAGCTGGAGTCGTCAGCGGTGATCGCCCCGGACGGCCCGTCCCGGTGACCGTCACGCTCGAGGTCGGGCCCGTCGCGCACGGCGGCCACTGCGTCGCCCGGCACGAGGGCCGGGTCGTCTTCGTGCGGCACACCCTGCCCGGTGAGGTGGTCGAGGCCGAGCTCACGCAGGCCGAACCGGGCGCCCGCTTCTGGCGGGCCGACGCGGTGCGGGTGCTCGAGGCGAGCCCCGACCGCGTGCCCTCCGCCTGGCCGGCAGCGGGTCCCGGAGGCGTCGGCGGGGGCGAGCTCGCGCACGTGGCCCTTCCCGCGCAGCGGACGTGGAAGGCCGCCGTCGTCGCCGAGCAGCTGCGCCGCCTCGCGCACGAGCACCGCGAGGTGGTCGTGGAGCCTGCCCCGGGGGAGGTCGACGGCCTGGGCTGGCGGACCCGGATCGAGCTCACCGTGGACCCGCGGGGGCGCGCCGGGATGCACCGGTACCGCTCGGACGCCGTGCTGGCGCTGACCGGCATGCCGCTGGCCGTCCCCGCCATCGGTGATCTGGGGATCTTCGAGCGTACGTGGCCGGCCGGGGCGCGGGTGCTGGCCGTCGCCCCGGTGGGCGGCGACCGGCCGCTCCTCCTGGTCGACGGTGCGCCGTGGTCGGGGTCCGGGCCCGACCGCAGGCCGAACGCGCGGACGTCGGTACGGGAGGTCGCCGAGATCGCGGGCCGGGCGTACTCCTGGCGGGTCGCCGGCGACGGCTTCTGGCAGGTGCACCGGGCGGCGCCGGCCCTGCTCGCCGGGGCGGTCCTCGACGCCGTCGGGCCGCGGGAGGGTGCGACGGTGCTCGACCTCTACGCCGGCGCGGGCCTGTTCTCCGTCCCGCTCGCGGACGCCGTCGGGCCCGGGGGTCGGGTGGTGGCGGTGGAGGGGGACGCGCGGGCCCTGCGCGATGCCCGCCGCGCCGCGCACGACACTCCCTGGGTCGAGCTGCACCTCGGCGGTGTGGCCGACGTGCTGGCGGAAGGCGTGGTCGGCCGGGCCGACGTCGTCGTGCTGGACCCACCGCGCACGGGGGCTGGGCGCAGCGTGGTGGACCGTGTCGCGGGGCTCGCGCCGGAGCGGGTGGTCTACGTCGCCTGCGACCCCGCCGCGCTGGCCCGGGACGTCGCCTACCTCGCCGGGCACGGGTACCGCCTCACGGGCCTGCGGGCGTTCGACCTCTTCCCGATGACGCACCACGTGGAGTGCGTCGCCGTGCTCACCCGTGAGGGGGCCTGATGGGCGACCTGGACGTCCGGCGCTACGAGCCTGCGGACGAGGCGGCCCTCTTCGCGCTGCTCGAGGCGGAGGGGGACGACTGGGCGGAGTACCACGGGCCGGCCGGGCGCGAGCGGTACGCGACGGCGCTCCGTGGGGGCCCGACGTACCTGATCTGGGACGGTGCGGTCGTCTGCGGCTACGCGCGGTGCCGCGAGGACGACGGGTTCGGCGTCTACGTGTACGACCTCCTCGTGCACCCCTCCTACCGCGGGCGGGGGCTGGGCCGTGCGCTGATGGAGCGGGTGTGTGCCGACGCCGGTGACCAGACGGTGTACGTGATGAGCGACGTGGACGCCTACTACGAGAAGCTCGGGTACCAGCGGGCGGGGACGATCTTCGTCGTGACCCCCGGTCCGTAGGCCCGTCGGGCGGACGCGGACCGCGGTTCGCCGGCACCTCCGGTACCATGTATCTCGACGTCAAGATATCCGGCGGACGCCGGTGTCGGCAGCGGAGCCGAGCAGAGAGGGAGACGACGTGAGCGTGGACACGTTCCGGGCCAGGGGTGTGCTCGAGGTGGGGGCCGCCAGGTACGAGATCTTCCGGCTCGCGGCGGTCCCGGGGCTCGAGCGGCTCCCGTACAGCCTCAAGGTCCTCGCCGAGAACCTCCTGCGGACCGAGGACGGCGCCAACGTCACGGCGGACCACGTCCGCGCTTTCGCGAGCTGGGACCCGGCGGCTGAGCCGTCGACCGAGATCCAGTTCACGCCCGCGCGCGTCGTCATGCAGGACTTCACGGGCGTGCCGTGCGTCGTCGACCTCGCCACGATGCGCGAGGCGGTCGCCGACCTCGGGGGCGACCCCGCCCGGATCAACCCGCTCGCCCCGGCGGAGCTGGTCATCGACCACTCCGTCCAGATCGACGTGTTCGGCCGCAGCGACGCCTTCGAGCGCAACGTCGAGCGCGAGTACGAGCGCAACCACGAGCGCTACCAGTTCCTGCGCTGGGGCCAGACCGCGTTCGACGACTTCAAGGTCGTCCCGCCCGGCACCGGCATCGTGCACCAGGTCAACCTCGAGTACCTCGCCCGTGGCGTGATGACCAAGGAGACGGGTGCGGACGGCGTCGTCCAGGCGTTCCCCGACACCTGCGTGGGCACGGACTCCCACACGACGATGGTCAACGGCCTGGGCGTGCTGGGGTGGGGCGTGGGCGGCATCGAGGCCGAGGCGGCGATGCTCGGCCAGCCGGTCTCGATGCTGATCCCCAGGGTCGTCGGCTTCCGGCTCACCGGCACCATCCCCGCCGGCGTCACCGCCACGGACGTCGTCCTGACGATCACCGAGCAGCTGCGCCGGCACGGCGTCGTCGGCACATTCGTCGAGTTCTACGGCGAGGGCGTCGCCCAGGTCCCGCTCGCCAACCGCGCGACGATCGGGAACATGAGCCCGGAGTTCGGCTCCACCTGCGCGATCTTCCCCGTGGACGAGGTGACCCTGGACTACCTGCGGCTCACGGGCCGCTCCGCGGAGCAGGTCGCGCTCGTCGAGGCGTACGCGAAGGAGCAGGGGCTCTGGCACGACCCGTCCGCCGCCGGCTACGTCGAGCCGGTCTACTCGGAGTACCTCGAGCTCGACCTGTCCACGGTGGAGCCGTCGATCGCCGGGCCGAAGCGTCCCCAGGACCGCATCCCGCTGCGCGTCGCCAAGCAGGCGTTCGCGGACGTCATCGGCGACTACGTCGACGACGTGGAGGTCGCGCCCACGTCCGGGCTCGACGAGGCGGTGGAGGAGACCTTCCCGGCGTCCGACCCGGTCGCGGCGAGCCACCACGCCGGCGACGAGGACGGCGCGCCCGTGCACCCGTCGACCGACCCCGCGCGACGCCCGCACCGCCGGGTGCCGGTCACCCTCGCGGACGGCACGCGCACCGAGCTGGACCACGGGCACGTCGTCATCGCCTCCATCACCTCGTGCACCAACACCTCCAACCCCGAGGTGATGCTGGCCGCGGCGCTGCTGGCGAAGAACGCCGTCGCGCGCGGCCTGACGGTCAAGCCCTGGGTCAAGACCTCGATGGCCCCGGGCTCGAAGGTGGTCACGGACTACTACGAGAAGGCAGGGCTGTGGCCCTACCTCGAGAAGCTCGGGTTCCACCTCGTCGGCTACGGCTGTGCGACGTGCATCGGCAACTCCGGCCCGCTGCCCGAGGAGGTCTCGCGGGTGGTCAACGCGGAGGACCTCGCCGTCGTGTCGGTGCTGTCCGGCAACAGGAACTTCGAGGGCCGGATCAACCCGGACGTGAAGATGAACTACCTCGCGTCGCCGCCGCTGGTCATCGCGTACGCGCTCGCCGGGACCATGGACGTCGACGTGGAGAACGAGCCGCTGGGCACCGACGAGTCGGGCGCCCCCGTGTACCTGCGCGACATCTGGCCGTCCGCCGCGGACGTGCAGGGCACCATCGACACCTCGGTCAACGCCGAGATGTTCGCCTCGAACTACGCCGACGTGTTCGCGGGCGACGAGCGGTGGCGCTCCCTGCCCACCCCGGCCGGCGACACGTTCGTCTGGGACCACGCGTCGACCTACGTGCGCAAGCCGCCGTACTTCGACGGCATGACGCGCGAGCCGGAGCCGGTGACCGACATCGCCGGTGCTCGGGTGCTCGCCAAGCTCGGCGACTCCGTGACCACCGACCACATCAGCCCGGCGGGCTCGATCAAGGCGGACAGCCCCGCAGGGGCGTACCTCGCCGCGCACGGCGTCGACCGCCGCGACTTCAACTCCTACGGCTCCCGGCGCGGGAACCACGAGGTGATGATCCGCGGGACCTTCGCGAACATCCGGCTGCGCAACCAGCTCGTGCCGGGCGTCGAGGGCGGGTACACGCACAACTTCCTCACCGGCGAGCAGGCCTCGATCTACGACGCGGCGATGGCGTACCAGGCGGCCGGCGTGCCCCTGGTGGTGCTCGGCGGCAAGGAGTACGGCTCCGGGTCCTCGCGCGACTGGGCCGCCAAGGGAACGGCGCTGCTCGGCGTGCGCGCGGTCCTCGCGGAGAGCTTCGAGCGGATCCACCGGTCCAACCTGATCGGGATGGGCGTGCTGCCGCTGGAGTTCCCGGCGGGGGAGTCGGCCGACTCCCTCGGGCTGGACGGCACGGAGACGTACGAGATCAGCGGCGTCACGGCGCTCAACGAGGGCACGACGCCGCGGACGGTGCGCGTCGTGGCGACGGCGGACGACGGCCGGACTGTCGAGTTCGACGCGCGGCTGCGCATCGACACCCCGGGCGAGGCCGACTACTACCGCAATGGCGGGATCCTGCAGTACGTGCTGCGCTCCCTCGTCTGACCCCTCGGCCGGCGGCGTGCCCACGTGCGGGCTGGCGCGCCGTCGGGCACGTGGGTGACGATGCCCCATGGCCGAGATGAAGACGGTGGAGAACGACGGAGACGTCGGGGCGTTCCTCGACGCGGTCGAACCGGCCCGGCGCCGCGAGGAGTCGCGGACGCTGCTCGCGCTGATGGAGCGGGCCACGGGCCAGCCCCCGCGCATGTGGGGACCGTCGATCGTCGGGTTCGGCAGGTACCACTACCGGTACGCCTCCGGGCGGGAGGGCGACGCCGCCGCGGCCGGCTTCTCGCCGCGCAAGGCGAGCCTGACCGTGTACTTCCCCCCAGGGTTCGACGAGGACTACGCCGAGGGGCTCGCCCGCCTCGGGCCGCACACCACGAGCGTGTCGTGCCTCTACCTGAAGACTCTCGACGGCGTCGACCTGGCGGTCCTGGAGGAGATGGTGCGCCGCTCGTACGAGCTGGTGGCCGGTGGCGGGTGGCCGCCCTCCTGACCGTCAGGAGAGCGACTCCTCGAGCAGCTGTCCGACGGCGTGCCGCCCGATCGACCCGATCGCCGGGTCACCGGGCCGGCGGACCATGGCCAGTCCCATGGCGACGGCCCAGCCGCGCGCCCGACGCCACGTCGCGTCGTCGAGGGCCCCGCGCTCGAGGAGCCGGGCGCGGAAGGCCGTGCGGCCGTCGGGGTCGAACGTCAGCCACGCGGTCGCCAGGTCGCAGGCAGGGTCCCCGGCGGTGAGGTCACCGAAGTCGACGAGGCCGGCGAGCCGGCCGGGTCGAGCGGGGTCGGCGAGAAGGTTGGCGGGGTGGGGGTCGCCGTGCACCCAGAGCCGCGGACCGGTCCACGGGTCCGCGGCCAGCGCGTCCTCCCACAGGCGGTCCAGGTGGGCGAGTCCGGCGACCTCCCCGTCCAGGGGCGGGACGAGGCGCTGCCGTACGACGGCGTCCCGCTCGGCGAGCGGCACCGCACGGAACGGGTTCGGCGGCGCTGCGGGGTCGGCGGGCCGATGGAGGTCGGCGAGGACGTCGGCGAGATGCGGCGCCCAGGGGGTCCGCGCGGCGGCGGGGACGCGCCAGGCGGGCTCGCCCGGGACCCAGCGCACGACGGCCCACGGGTAGGGGTACCCGGCGTCCGGTCGCCCGAGCCGGACCGGCTCGGGGACGGGCAGGTCCACGAGCCGTGCCAGGACCGGCAGCCAGCGGTCCTCGTTCTCCAGCAGGCTCGCCGCGATCTCGCGCCGGGGCATCCGGACGGCGAGCTCGGGCCCGAGGCGCCAGACCTCGTTGTCCCAGCCGCCGTCCGCGTGCCGGAGGGGCAGGCCGGCGAGGTCGGGGTGCTGGGCGGCAAGCAGTCGACGGGCGAGGTCGGCCGTGACCTCGACGTCCGCGGGCGGACGACGGCTCACGCCGCTGCCCAGCGCGGCCAGGAGGCCCTCCGGGTCGTGCAGGACGACGAAGCCGTCCCCGACGACGCGGGCCGTCCCGGCGTCGACGGGGTCGGTGGACGCCCATGCCAGGTCCGCGAGCCCCACCTCCAGCTCGAGCCCGCCCGGCAGCACCACCCGCACCTCCGTCAGGTGCGGGCCCCAGTCCTGCCGGCGCACGACGTCGGCACCGGGCGCCAGGTCGGCCAGCCATGCCCGGTCGTCCGCCAGCGCTCGGCGGCGCGGTGTCAGGATGACGAGGTCGACGTCGGAGTCGTCGCGTGCCCTCGCGGCGGCCCACGACCCGGCGAGCCCGACACCGGCGACGTCGGGACGGGCGGCAGCCCAGGCGGGCACGCAGGCGAGCAGCGCGCGGACCCGCTCGGTGTGCCGGGGGAGGCCGGTCATCGCCGGTCCCCGGCGTCGCGCACCGTGCGGGCGAACGCGGCC
>JAEWQZ010000219.1 GCA_023460255.1 Actinomycetes bacterium | reverse complement strand
CCGTCCGGCCGTGCGTCAGGCCATGGCCCCCCGGCGGGAGGGTCGCCGGGCGGCCAGCAGGCCGGCACCCGCACCGACCAGGAGGAGCGCGGTCAGGAGCATCCCGAGGGCGTCCGAACCGGTCCGCGGCAGGTTGCCACCCGTGCCGCCACCCGGAGCAGCCGGGTCGGCGGCCAGCACCCGCAGCGGCGCGCTCGCCGCGACCGCGCCGTCGGTCTCGACGTTCACGAAGTACGCGCCGGGCGTCGTGCCCGCCGGGATCGTGACCGAGCCGGAGGCAGCGCCCTCGGCGTCCATCACCGCGGTGCCGAGCAGGGTGTCGCCCGGTGCGGCGGCGAGGCCGCCGCCCAGGGCCGCCAGGCCGGTGGTGCTCAGGTAGAGCTCCACCGTCTCGCCCGGGGCGAAGCCCTCGAGCTCCACGGCCACGGAGCCACCGGCCTTGACCTGGTCGACGCCGAGCGTGACGGCCGGGCCGTCCTCACCCGGGTCGCCCGGGTCACCGGGGTCGCCCGGGTCGCCCGGGTCGGCGGCCACGAGCTCGGCGACGCCCCAGTGCGCGGTGCTCTGGTACCCGAGGCCCGTCGGGTCGGCCCAGTTGTGGATGTTGCGCGTCGTCTGGGTGGCGTCGTTCACCTGGAAGTCGACGCCGTGGAACGAGCCAGGGCCGCCGTACTCGAGCAGGTTGATCGCCGCCTCGACGACGTATCCACCGTCGGTCAGGGCGACGTCGTAGTCGACCTGGTCCGCCTGGAACGCCTCGTCACCGGTGCCGAACGAGATCTCACCCTCGAAGTCGATCCGGATCTGGTTGTCGTCGTACCGGTAGGAGCCGTTCTTGTAGTTGCCCCGGTCGATGTAGATCTCGACCGAGTCCTGCTCCCACGGGTCGGACGCGGTGGCGAGGCGCTCGGGGTCGGTGACGTCCATGAGCACGTAGAGCGTCGTGCCGTCCCCGCTCCACAGCGTCCGGACCTCGGCCGTGGCCGCGCCGTCGGACGTCCCGGAGACCCGCTTGCCGGTCGTGAGGACCTCCGACAGCGCCCAGACGTCGTCGATCGCGCCGTCGATCGTCGGCGCCGTGGGCGCCTCCGCGACGGCGGTGTACGACAGCGCCTCGACGAGCGTCAGCGTCCCGAGCACGCCGGGCGTGTTCCAGCCGTCCTCGGCCTGCGTGGAGCCGTCGGTGGCCCGCACGTCCAGCCCCAGGGTCTGGCCCTGGGTGAAGGTGCCGGGGAGGTGGACGACGACGTCGTACCCACCGGTGCGCTCGACGACGGTGCCGGAGACGTCCCCGGTGCCGTTGCGGGCGAACGTGAGGGTGTCGTCGGCGTACTCGAACTCGAGCACGTCACCCGCCCCGTCGTTCGTGGCGTCGTCGACGCTCACGTACGCGGTGAGGTGGTCGGCCGCCCAGCGGAGCGCGAAGTCACCGGAGTCGCCCAGCGGGAGCAGCGGGAGCCGGCTCCACTCCGGGGACGTGACGGCGGCGGCACCGAGGGCGACGTCGCCGGCGAACACGTTCGCCGTCCGGATCAGCGGGGGCAGGTCGGCGTCCATGATGCCGTGGTACGCGGGCTTGGCGCGCAGGCTGCCGGTGAACACCAGCGGCGCCTGCTCCGAACGCCAGCTCCGGGTGTCGGTCAGACCCCAGATGGTCACCGAGAACATGTCCTCGGCGTGCTGGCGGAAGTACCGGAACGCGTCGCGGTAGTAGTAGCCCTGCTCGACGAGGAGCGCCTCGGTCGGGTTGCCGCCCACCGTGACGTCCAGCTCGGTGACGGCCTGCACCAGCGGCAGGTCGGCGAACCGGTCGAGCGCGGCGCCGAGGTTCTCGACGGGCATCGACAGGGACACGTGGAACTGGTGGCCCACGCCGTCGATCGGCACGTTCCGGTCGAGCAGGCGGTTGACCAGGTCGTAGTACCGGTTCTGCTTGCCGGACTGCTCGGTGTTGTAGTCGTTGATGAACAGCGTGACCGGGTGGTCCGCGTCGTCGGCCGCGTACGTGCCGTTGAACGCCTCGTTCGCCAGCTCGAAGGCGAGGTCGATGTAGTCCTCACCCATGATCTGGTACCACGGGCTGTTGCGCAGACCGTTGGTCGCGGCGTTCGGCTGGTCGTTGACGACCTCGTTGACGACGTCCCAGGCGATCAGCGGGTTGGTGTCGCTGCCGAACGGGCCGTACCGGTCGACGATCGCGTCGGCGACGTTGTCGATGTGGGTCTCGAGACGCTGCGCGAGGAACGCCTGGTCCTCCGGGCTGTTCGTCAGCTGCTGACCCTCGTCGTCCTGGAAGAACCAGGCCGGCGTCTGGGAGTGCCACAGCAGGACGTGGCCGTACACGCGCAGGTCGTTGTCACGGGCGAAGTCCATGATGGCGATCGCCTGCGGGTGCATCCGGAAGTTGCGGTCCTCGTCGTACCAGGACTCGACCTTCATGTGGTTCTCGGCCGTGACCTGGTTGAAGTGCCGCAGCGTCAGCTCGCCCGGCGACCCGAGGGTCTCGCGCGAGTCGATCGCGACACCGACGGGGAACTCGTCGGCGTACGCCTCGAAGATCGACGGGAGGTCCTCGATCTGGGTCGCGTCGACGGACGCGATCGAGACGTCGTCGACCATGAACGAGGTCGTCGTGCCCGGGTCGTCCGCGCTGACCCACGGCGTCTCGAAGTAGATCCGCGCCATGTCCGTGCCGGAGAACGTGTACGACGTCCTCAGCTCGACCCACTCGCCGTCGGTGACGCCGGTGACCCGGTCGATGTTCGAGAAGGCACCGTCACCGCTCTCGGCGGTCTGGATGCTCAGCACGATGTCGTCGGCGTTCTCGCCCGGGTAGAGCTTGAGCCACGCGCTGATCTCGTACTCCACGCCCGTCTCCATGAGACCGGAGAAGTCGTACAGGAGGCCGTCGCCCTGGCCGCTGCGGTCGGAGACCAGGGCGGAGTACTCGCCACCGTGGGCGTCGGCGTCGTTCCAGGTGATGACCGGCTCGCCCTGCGAGTCACGTGCCACCCAGCCCTGCAGGCCGTCCTCGAAGTCGAACGTCATGCTCAGGCCCTCGGGCAGCCCGCCCTCGGGGAGGGTGAACGTCCAGCCGTCGGCCAGGCGCTCGGTGACGACCTCGATGACCGCGTCGATCGTGCCGGTGCGGTCACCGCCGCCGTCGTGCGCGAGGACGATCTCGCCGGGCTTCATGGCCGCACGCAGGTTCGTGGCCAGCGTGTCGGCGTCCTGCGTCGCCCAGTCCTCGATCGTGTTGGTCACGGCGAGCGGCTGCATGCCGAGCGCGACGGCGACCTCGGCGCTCTGGCCCCAGGCGCCGTTCGGGGCGCGGTAGTACGGCACGGGGTAGGTCGGGTCGCCCAGGGCGCTGCGGATGATCGCGAGGTTCGCCTTGAGCTCCGTCTCGACCTGCGCCTTGGTCATGCCGTCGACGAGGTCGTAGCCCGTGGTGTGGTTGCACAGGACGTGGCCCTCGGAGACGATCCGCTGCAGCACGGCGGCACCGCCGGCCGCCTGGATGTTGTCACCGATGACGCAGAAGACGGCCTTGATGTCCTCGGCCGCGAGGAAGTCGAGCAGCCGCTCCGTGTGGGCGCCGTTGGGGCCGTCGTCGAAGGTCAGCGCCGCGACGTTGCCGTCACCGCGCGCGGCGGAGACGGGCGTGGTGGTGGCACCGGCGGCGCCACCCGGGACGAAGTCGGTGAGGTCGGGCGTCCAGTCGTCGCCGCTGCCGCCGGTCGCGCCGGAGACGAGGACGTCGTCGAGGATGAGGTCGGAGTGCGGCCCGTTGGGGGTCTGCACGTACAGCTTGGCGGCTGTGGCGCCAGCGGGGATGACGTAGGTGCCGCCGACCGTGGTGTAGCCGGCGTCGGTGATGGCCACCGGGCCACCGATCCAGTCCCACCCGGTGGTGCCGTCGACGACCCGCTCGACGGCGAAGT
>JAEWQZ010000218.1 GCA_023460255.1 Actinomycetes bacterium | reverse complement strand
CGCCCAACCAGCCACCGCCACCGCCGCCGCCACCGGCCTGACTGATCATGGAATAACCGGCCACCATCGTCCGTTTCGTGGGCAGCGCACTACCGCGCACACGGACGAAGGGGTCCCCATGAAGGTCGCAGGCAGGACTGTCGCCGTGACCGGCGGCGGCAACGGCATCGGACGGCAGCTCGTCCTGGCACTCCTCGAGCGCGGCGCCCGCGTCGCTGCGCTCGACCTGAGCGAGCAGGGCCTGGCGCAGACCGCCACTCTCGCGGGCGGCCACGCCGACCGCCTCTCCACGCACGTCGTCGACATCACCGACCGCACGTCCGTCGAGGCCCTGCCGGACGCGATCATCGACCGGCACGGCCAGGTGGACGGCGTCATCAACTGCGCCGGGATCATCCAGCCGTTCGTCACGCTCGCGGACCTGGACTACGCGGCGATCGAGCGCGTGATGAACGTGAACTTCTGGGGCCTGGTGCACGTGACGAAGGCATTCCTGCCGCACCTGCTGCGCCGCCCCGCCGCGCACGTCGTCAACGTGTCCAGCATGGGCGGCTTCCTGCCCGTGCCGGGCCAGACCGTCTACGGCGCCTCCAAGGCCGCGGTCAAGCTGCTCACCGAGGGCCTGCACTCCGAGCTCGTCGGCACGCCCGTGTCGGTGACCGTCGTCTTCCCCGGCGCCATCGGCACCGACATCACGGCGAACTCCGGTGTCGCGGCACCGGGCGGGTTGACCGCCGAGCAGATGGAGCAGGCGGCCAAGAAGCACAAGACGCTGCCGCCCGCCGATGCGGCGCGCATCATCCTCGACGCCATGGAGAAGGACGCATACCGCGTCACGGTCGGCACGGACGCCACGCTCATGGACCGGCTCTCCCGCCTCTCCCCCCGCCGGGCTGCGGCCCTGATCCAGAAGAACATGAAGGACCTGCTCGGCTGAGTGACGACCCACCCGCCACATCCGCGTCGGCCTGCGAGCACCCCTGTGCCGCGCGGGGGTGCGGGGCCGTACGCTCGGCCGATGGACGTCATCCTCATCCCCGGCTTCTGGCTCACCGGCGCCTCGTGGGACCCGGTGGTCCCGGCGTTGGAGGCAGCGGGCCACCGCGTGCGCGCCCTCACGCTGCCCGGCAAGGGGGACGCACCCGGAGACCCGACGCGGATCGGGCTGGCCGACCACGTCGCCGCCGTCGTGACGGAGGTCGACGCGAGCGAGGGTCGCGTCGTGCTGGTCGGCCACAGCGGCGGCGGGGCGATCGCCCACGCCGCCGCCGACGCCCGGCCCGACCGCGTGGCGCGGGTCGTCTACGTCGACTCCGTCCCGCTGGGCGACGGGGCCGCGATCAACGACGAGCTGCCGGTCGTGGACGGCGTCATCCCCCTCCCCGACTGGTCGGTGTTCGGCGACGAGGACCTGGTCGACCTGGACGCCGGCCTGCGCGAGCGGTTCCGTGCCATGGCCGTGCCCGAGCCCGCTCGCGTGGCGAGCGACAAGCAGGTGCTGCACGACGCCCGCCGCTACGACGTGCCGATCACGCTCATCACGTGCGAGTTCCCGGCCACCGCGATCCGCGACCTGATGAACGCGAACCACTGGTACACCGCCGAGCTCGCGCGCGTGAAGGACGTGACGCTCGTCGACCTGCTGACCGGGCACTGGCCGCAGGTCACCCGCCCAGCCGAGCTCGCCACCGCGCTCGTCGCCGCCATCCGCTGAGGAGGCCCGCCGCGCCGGTGTCGCACCCCGCCTCTAGCGTCCCGTCATGAGCACCGAGGTCCACTCGGCGGTGGGCAGGTTCGCGGACTTCGCGGCAGTCGTCGGCACGCGTCGCCCGGACGCGGGCGGCTGCTGGTGCATGAGCTACCGCGACTCGCGGGTGCCGAACGCCGAGCGGGCCGCCTTCATGCGCGGAGAGTGCGACGCGGACCCGGGTCCGGGGGTACTCGCCTACGTCGACGACGAGGTCGCGGGGTGGTGCTCGGTCGCACCCCGCAGCAGCTACCGGCGCCTCACCCGCTCCCGGACCCTCCCCTGGCTCCCGGGGCCGGAGCCCTGGAGCATCGTGTGCTTCGTGGTACGCCCCGGCTTCCGCGGTCGCGGGCTCATGCACGAGCTGCTGGCGGGGGCCGTCGCCCACGCCGCAGCGCACGGCGCAGAGATCGTCGAGGGATACCCGGTCGAGCGGGGCGAGGCCAAGGTCGACGTGATCTCCGGCTACGTGGGCACCGTCGAGCTGTTCGAGCGGGCCGGCTTCCACCGCGCGGCTCCCACGACGGCGCACAGCGGGCACCGGCCACGGTGGCTCATGCGCCTCGAGCTGCCGTCAGCCGTCCCCCGGTGAGCCGGCGACGTCCTCGGCGACGCGGTAGCCGTCGCGGCCGGCTCGCTTGACCTCGTACATCGCGGCATCGGCCCGTGTGAGCAGGGCGACCGCGTCCGGCCGGTCGTCGGCCGCCAGGCACACCCCGACGCTCACGCTGACCGACGGCGCCCCGCTCGCCGCGGCCCCGGGCACCGGCGCCCGGACCACCTCGACGATGCGGCGCGCGATCCGCTCCGCGTGCGCCTCGTCCGGCACACCCTCGCAGACGACCACGAACTCGTCCCCCGCCAGTCGGCCGACGGTGTCGTCGCGGCGGGCGACGGTGGTCAGCCGACGCCCCACCTCGACGAGGACGGCGTCACCGGTCTCGTGCCCGAACGTGTCGTTGACGGCCTTGAAGCCGTCGACGTCGACGAAGAACACCGCCACCAGCCCCGGCCGGCGTGCGGTCCTGGCCAGCGCAGCCTCGATGCGGTCCAGCACCAGCGTGCGGTTCGCCAGACCGGTCAGCGCGTCGTGCGTGGCCCGGTGCGCGAGCGCGGCCTCCGCCACCTTCATCGCCGTGATGTCCCGGGTCGAGGCGAGCACACCGACCACCGTGCCGTCGGCGGACAGGTCCGGCGACAGGGTCGTGTGGCTCCACAGCGTCCGGCCGTCGTCGTCGGTCCGCTCGAGCTCCACCTCACCGGCCTCGCCGGTGTCCAGGACGCGCCGGAGCGCCGGCTCCCAGACCGAGAGGACGGCGAGGCCCATGCCGCAGTCCCGGTCCCGACGCCCCAGGAGGTCCTCCGCACGGACCCCGCGGGCCCGCTCGGCCGCCGGGTTGAGGTAGGCGAAGCGCAGGTCGGCGTCGTAGCGGGCGATCTCGTCGGTGGACCCGTCGAGGACCGCGCGCAGCTGCGCCTCGACCCTGCGCAGCTCCTGCTCGGCGGCGATGCGCGGCGTGATGTCCCGTGAGATGCCGAAGGTGCCGATCACCGTCCCGTCGTCGGCACGCAGCGGGAACTTGCTGCTGGAGACCCACGTGTCGGGGCGGTCCGCCCAGCACTCCTGCTCGACCTTGCCGAGCATCGGCTCGCCGGTCGCCATCACGCGCTCCTCGTCGGCGCGGGCCGCGTTCGCGTGCCTCGGCTCGAAGAGGTCGTGGTCGGTGAGCCCGACCATCTGCTCCTGCGTCCGCCCGTGCAGGCGTGCGCACCCCACGCTCACCCGCACGAAGCGCGAGAGCCGGTCCTTGACGTAGATGACCTCGTCGGCCCCGTCGAACAGGTTGCGCAGCACCAGCGCGTCGTCGGGCGTCGGGACGTCCCACGGCTCGGCCGCACCGCCGCCCATCGACGCCCTCCTCGGCTCGCGTGGTGCGAGCATCGTAGGCGCGGCGGACCCGCCGCGGACGGGGTGGTGCGCCCGGGACGGCGAATTCACCCGGCGGCGCGCGGCGCGGTCGCGCGTAGGAACGGGACGACGTCGGCGGGCACCAGCGGGCGGCTGAGGTAGAACCCCTGCGCCTGGTCGCAGCCGAGCCGCGTGACCACGTCGAGCTGCTCGGAGGTCTCCACCCCCTCGACCACCGTGCTGGCCCCGATCGCCCTGGCCAGCTCCACGATGAACCCCACGAGCGGCTCGTCCTCGGGCAGCCGGCTGGTGAAGGACCTGTCGATCTTCAGGACGTCGACGGGCAGGTCACGCAGGTACGCGAGCGAGCTGTACCCGGTGCCGAAGTCGTCCACGGCGACGCTGACGCCCAGGGCCCGGAGCTCGGCCAGGCGACGCAGGCTCTGCTCGAGGTCCAGCATGAGGACGCTCTCGGTGATCTCCAGCTCCAGCGCCGACGGCGGCAGGCCCACGTCGGCGAGCACC
>JAEWQZ010000217.1 GCA_023460255.1 Actinomycetes bacterium | reverse complement strand
GAGCTGCTGGGTGTAGGGGTGCTCGGGTCGGTTGAAGATCGCGTCGGACGTGCCGGACTCGACGATCCTTCCGTCCTTCATCACCAGGACCCGGTCGGCGAGGTCGGCGACGACCCCCATGTCGTGGGTGATGAGGATGATGCCCGAGTCGATGCGGCTGCGCAGGTCGCGCATGAGCTTGAGGATCTCGGCCTGGACGGTGACGTCGAGCGCCGTCGTCGGCTCGTCCGCGATCAGCAGCTTGGGGTCGCACGCGAGAGCCTGGGCGATCATCGCGCGCTGGCGCTGGCCGCCCGAGAGCTGGTGCGGGTACTTGTCCACCGACCGCGCGGGGTCGGGGATGTCGACCAGGCTCAGGAGCTCGATGGCGCGCTCGCGCGCCTTGTGCGGGCCCATGTCGAAGTGCGTGCGGAGCGTCTCGACGATCTGGAACCCGATCGTGTAGACGGGGTTCAGGGCGGTCATCGGCTCCTGGAAGATGACCGCGACCTCCTTGCCGCGCACGTGCGAGAGCTGCTTGTGGGTCAGCCCCACGAGCTCCTTGCCGGCGAGCTTTGCCGAACCGCGCGCCCGGCCGTTCGGGGGCAGCAGCCCGATGAGCGACATCGACGACTGCGTCTTGCCGGAGCCCGACTCGCCGACGATGCCGAGCACCTCGCCGGGGCGCACGTCGTAGTCCATGTCGATGGCCGCGGGATACCACTCGCCCTCGACGAAGAAGTCGACGCCGAGCCCTCGGACCTCGAGGATCGGAGCCTTGGTGTCGGCTGCCGTTGTGTCAACCACGCCGTGCCCTTTCGTGACGTGCGCCGCACCGGCGCGGGTCCGTGCCGGTCGGGTCGGCGGCAGCGGCCGGCCACCCGACGACGACGGGACGTTCTGGGACGATGGTGCCGTGCCCGTGATCTCGCAGACAGTGACGTACCAGCCCGGCTTCGCCCGCGGGATGACGATCGGCGTGGCAGCCCTCGCCGCCGTCGCGCTCGTCTGGACGGCCGTGGACGACCCCGGCGCCGCGCTGCGGTACCTGCCGGTCCACCTGCTGGTCCCGGCGGTGGTCTGGGCGCTGTACGGCCGACCGGCGGTGATCATCAGCGACGGTGGCGTCGAGCTGCGCAACGTGGCCCGGACGGTGCACCTGCCCTGGCCCGCCATCCAGCGCATCGACACGAAGTACGCCCTGACGCTGTACACCGCCTACGGCCCGTACTCCGCCTGGGCGGCACCCGCGCCCAGCCGCACGGCCGCCTCGCACGCGACCCGGTCCGTCATGCAGCACCAGCCCGAGAGCGCCTACGCGGCCGGCGGCCTGCGGCCGGGCGACCTCGCCGGTACCGCGTCGGGCGACGCCGCGCAGTACATCCGCCGCCGCTGGGAGGCCCTGCGCGACGCCGGTCACCTCGACGACCCGCGCCTGGAGCGCGAACGCCCGCGGGCGCGCTGGAACCTCGGCCCGGCGCTGCTCGTGCTGGGCCTCGTGGTCGCCTCGGTGGTCAGCCTCACCCTGGGCTGACCGGCGGGCGTCACGCACTGGAGACGTCCGTCGCCGGCCGGGCCGTGCCGCCGTTCGCCTGCCGCTTCGCGGCGCGCTCCGCGGCGCGGTCCATCGAGCGCTTGCTCGGGATGCGCCGCTGGCGGGGGTCGAAGGCGTCGCGCAGGCCGTCACCGATGAAGTTGATGCACAGCGCGATGAGCACGATGAACAGACCGGGCCACCAGAACAGCCACGGGCGCGTGGCGAACGCCGTCTGGTACTCGGCGATCAGCGTGCCGAGGGAGACGTTGGGCGAGCGGATGCCGAAGCCGAGGTAGCTGAGCGCGGTCTCGAGCAGGATCGCCGAGGCCATCAGCAGCGTCGTGTTGACGATGATCACGCCGATCGCGTTCGGCAGCATGTGCTTGAACATGATGCGGGCGTTGCTGGCACCGGCCACCCGGGCGGCGTCGACGAACTCCCGCTCCCGCAGGGAGAGGAACTCCGCGCGGACGAGACGGGCCATCGACGTCCACGTGACCATGGCGAGCGCCAGCGCGAGGGTGACGGCGCTCGCGCTGCCGACCCAGAAGCCCAGGACCGCGCCGATCATGATGACCGGGATCGTGATGATCATGTCCGTGAAGCGCATCAGGACGTTGTCGATCCGGCCGCGGAGGAAGCCGGAGACAGCGCCCAGGACGATGCCGATCGTCGTCGCGAGCAGGCCGATGATGACCATGACGATGAGCGACTGCTGGGTGCCGCGCATCACGCGGGCGAAGACGTCGCGGCCCAGGTTGTCCTGACCGAAGGGGTGCTCGCCGATGGTCAGCCCGCCGTCGAACGACAGCGTCGGCGACCCGCCGGGGTTGACGACCTCGTCGAGCTGGTTCGCGCTGAACTTCCACCAGCCGGGGATGGGCCCCCAGCCGATGGACGTCGTGACGAGCAGGACGACGGCGATGAGCACGAACGACGCCGTCATCGCACCCCGGTGCCGCAGGAAGCGGCGCAGGACGATGCGTCCCTGGGAGAGCCCCTCGACCTCCTTCAGCTCGATGGCGTTCTCGATCGAGTTGCCGATCTCGCCGTCGGTGTCGCTGACGACGCCCTCGGGCGTGGACGGGTTCGGGCTGGGGACTGTCATGCGTTCACCCGGATCCTGGGGTCGAGGGCCGCGTAGATGAAGTCGACGACGATGTTCGCGAGGACGAGCATGGTGCCGACCACGATGAAGTAGCCCATGATCGGGTCCGCGTCACGGTCGTTGAGCGAGCCGAGGAACAGCGAGCCCATGCCGCTCCACGCGAAGATCCGCTCGGTGATGATCGCGCCGCCGAACAGGTAGGCGATGTCCAGCGGGACGATCGTGGCCAGCGGGATCAGCGCGTTCCGGAACGCGTGGCGCACGGTGACGACCCGCTCCGGCAGGCCCTTGGCCCGCGCGGTGCGGATGTAGTCCTGGTTCATCACCTCGAGCAGGCTCGCGCGGGAGTAGCGCGTGTAGGACGCGAACGAGATGAGGATGAGCGCCGTCGTCGGCAGGACGAGGTGCGTGAACGAGTCGAGCGTCTCGACCCAGAAGCTGCCCTCGAGGCCGGGCGTCTGCGCACCGATGGTCGCGATCGGCCGGCCGGAGATCCGCGAGGAGCTGGAGTACTCCTGCCAGACCTGCATGACGCGGTCGACGAAGGTCAGCGCCGCCACGACGAGCGCGGTGAGGGCACCGGCCCGCATCGACTGGGCCCGGTCGGGCCCGCCGAACAGCCAGCCGACCACGACGCCGACGACGACGGCCGCGAGACCCAGGCCCGCCACCATCAGGGCGGTGGCGTACTGGAACGCGAACTGGAGCGGGTAGTACAGCGCGAGGCCGATGCCGACGACGACGAGCGTCGTGTTGAGGGCGCGGCGGTTGCGCAGGCCCGCGGCGAGCGCGGTGATCGCGAAGGCGGCGCCCAGGCCGACCAGGCCGATGACGACCGGCCCGAGCCGGGGGTCGAGCAGCCAGCCGGTCTCCGAGACGAAGAGCAGCACACCGGCCGTCACGACGCCCGAGACGAGGAACGTGATCCCCCGCCGTCGCCACGGCCCGCCCACGATCGCCTGCCACAAGAGGCCGGCGACCACGGATATCCCCGCGATCGCGGGTAGTGGCAGGACAGGGTCGCGCAGGAAGTCGTTGAAGCCGATGGCACCCCACAGCTTGAGCAGCACCGCGACCCAGAACGAGGGCAGCGAGTACAGCAGGAACGACATGAAGGTCACGCCGTAGTCGAAGCCCGTGTACTGCCGCAGGGCGGACGCGATGCCGACCACGATGCCGAGCCCGATGGCGAGGACGGTGGCCGCGCCCACGAGCTGGATCGTGGCGGGGATCGCGCTCTGGAGCATGTTCCCGACGGGCTGGCGGGTCACCCAGCTCTGGCCGAGGTCGCACTGGCCGATGCCGCACTTGGCGATGCCGAGCACCCATTCGGCCCACCGCTGGGGGGCCGGCTTGTCCAGCTCCAGCAGGTCGATGCGGGCCTCGATCAGCTGGGCCTTGTTGGGCGCGCTGCTGGCCCGCAGGTCCTCGAGGGGGTCGAGGGCGAGCGACAGGAGCATGTAGACGATGAACGTCGCGCCGAGCAGGACGACGGCGGACGAGAGCAGACGTCGGCCGAGGAACGTGAGGATCGGCGCGCTCGCCCGCAGGCGACCGCGCGGCGTCGTCGGGCTCGCGGGGGTCGCATCGGCGGACTGCTCGGCCTCGACGTCCTGGCCGGTGACTGAGGTGGCCATGGGTTGTGCACCTCGCTGGGAGTAGAGAGATCGGCGTGAGTCTACGCGGACCCACAGCGCGCGACCTGGGGAGAGGGGCCCGGCGGCGGAGGGACGTCGGCGTGACGTCCACCACGGCCGACGACGGGCCCGGCACACCGGTGGGGTACCGCGCCCGCGGTACCCCACCGGTCGTGCGTCGTGCTACTGGTGGTTCAGTGCCGGATCAGCCCGGCGGTCACTCCTCGGTCTCGGCGGCGTCGCCACCGGGGACGTCGAGGCTGTCCTCGGCACTGATGTCCCACTCCCAGTAGTTCCAGAAGATGGTCGGCGACAGCGGGATGAAGGACACGCCGTCCAGCGCGCTCCGCCACGCGACCACACCCGGGAACTGGAAGATCGGGATCGAGAAGCCGGCCTCGTTCAGCATCGACTCGATCTCGATGATGAGCTCGGTCTCCTTGTCGGGGTCGGTGTTCGGCCCCAGCTCGGCCCACAGCTCGTCCATCGTGTCGTCGGAGTACCCGCCGAAGTTGTTCAGGCCACCTGTGATGAAGTTCGCCTCGGAGTTCAGGGCGAAGGTGTTGGTGGACTGCCAGCCGAAGAGCGAGGCGTCGTAGGTGTCGGTCTGGGTCAGGCGACCACCCCAGGCGTCGTCACCCTCGTCGATGACGTTGAAGCCGACCTCCTCGCCCGCGGCCTTGATGAGCTCGTACTCGTTGGCCCGGCGGACGTTCGACGCGCCGTAGAGGAAGCGCACGTCGACAGGCGTCTCGACGCCGGCCTGCTCGAGCAGGTCGGCCGCCTTGGCGCGGTTCTCCTCGTCGGTGCCCGTGTAGAAGTCGGACCCGTTGTTCTCGACGACCTCGTCGTAGTTCGGCGCGCCCGGCACGGTGGTGTGCGAGTTGCGCAGGGTCGCCTCGGGGTTCAGCGGGATGATCAGCTTCTCGAGGATCTCCTGGCGCGGGATCGTCAGGAGGAAGGCCTGGCGCACGAGGCGCGCGGTCTCCTCGTCGCCGCCGTAGCTGGCCGGGTCGAACGGGCCGCCGTTGTTGAAGATGACGTCGACGTGCTCGTACGTGCCCTCTTCCTGGGTCGTGTACTCGATGCCGTCGATGCCCTCGAGGGTCTCGATGACGTCCACGGACGACTGCGGCTGGATGAGGTCGACCTCACCGTTCTGCAGCGAGAGCACGGACGCCAGCGGGTCCTCGGTGTAGCGGATGGTGATCGATTCGACCTTGGGAGCCGGCTCCCAGTCGATGTCGTCGCGCGCCGTCAGCGTGAGGTACTGGTTCTCGACGAAGTCCGTCATGACGTACGGGCCGTAGGCGAGGTACAGGCGCTCGTCGCTGGGCAGGGACGTGAAGTTGAAGTCCTCGTTCCACGACTTCGCCAGCGCCGAGAGGTCCTCGGTCACGTTGTTCGCGAACGCGTCGATGACCCGCTGCTTGCCCTCCTGGCCGGCGTCGTCACCCTCGCCGGTCTCCACGCCGAGGGCGATGCCCGCGAGCGCGTGCGCCGCCATCGGCGACGGCTGGATGGTGACCTCCCAGTCGGAACGCGGCTGGGTGTAGACGAAGGTGATCGTCTTGCCGTCCTCGGAGATCTCCGGGGTCTCTTCGATCAGGTTGATCGCTGCGGAGGTGCCGTCGAAGTAGACGCCCGCGTCGATCTCGTCCTGGTTGGAGATGTTGCCCTCGTCGTCGTACTCAGGCTCGACGTTGTCGAACTTGTCGTTCTGAGAGCCCCACCAGAGCAGGACGTCGGCCGCGTCCACCGGGACGCCGTCCGACCAGGTCAGACCGTCGGCGATCGTGTACTCGACGGTGAACGGGTCCTCGTTGACGACCTCGTAGTCGCCCACGGACTCGTTCTTCACGAGGTTGAGGTCACCGTCGTAGTAGTTGAAGAGCGGGTTGGTCAGGTACAGGACGTTCGCGTTCGTGGTCGCGTTGCCGGTCGAGGTGAGGTTGTTCTGCGCGTAGAACGGCTGGTTCCAGCCGATGCTCACCGCGGTGTCCTCGACGATCTCGCTCCCCCCGGGGGTCGCGCACGCGCTCAGCACCAGCGCGCTCGTCGCGACGATGGCGCCGACGGCGCCGATTCGCCTGATCTTCACAAGTTCCTCCTGACGGATGAAGGTGAGGGCCCGTTCCCGCGCACGAGGACGCGAGGGTGTGGGGACATCCACCCTTGGATCGGTTGAGCGTACAGCCGGTGATAAGGGCAATCGGGACACTGGTCGGGGCCTGTGGTGATCGTTACCTTTTCGATACTACCCGGTACATCTCACCATCCGGAACGGTCTGTCTCAGCGTTGGCGCAGGTCAGCGCGCTGTGGCTGGTCATCAGCGCAGAAAACCGTTGACGAGCGGGCATGTGGCGAAGGTAACCGCCGATTTCCCCGGTCATGACGGCGCACGGCTCCGGCCGGGCCGCGTCGACGACCGACCCCGTCACGCCCGTGCCGAACCGGACGAAACGGACCGGTGGAGGGTCGCCGCGCCGGGCGCCGCGACCCTCGGGCGACCGGACGGGAGCGGTCCGACGGTGCGGATCCGGCACCCGTCCCCCGCTTCCGAACGGCGGGGCACAGTCCTACTGTGGCCGCGTGCACCTGCTCCACATCGCGCACCAGGCGGACTGGCACGAGGCGCTGCGCGACGGCCGGTACGCCGTCTCGACCCGCGACCGGGATCTCGCCGACGTCGGGTTCGTCCACGCGTCCTACCCCGACCAGGTCCAGGACGTCGCGCGGTACGTCTACCGCGACGACCCGGAGCCCCTGTGCGTCCTGGTGCTGGACGAGGCGCTGATCGGCGACGCCGGGGTCCGCGTCGAGCACGAGGACGGCGGCGACGGCGAGCTCTACCCGCACATCTACGGTGCGATCGACAGGTCGTGGGTGGTCGACGTCCGCCCGGCGGCCTTCGACCAGGCGGGGCGCTTCCGCTACTAGGCCGGCGTCGGGCGGCTCGGGCAGGCTGGGGCGATGACCGACCTCGCAGGCACGGCCAAGGACGACCTCCACCGGTACCTGGCCCTCGGCCGGAAGGCCCTGGTCTGGAAGCTCGACGGTCTCACGGAGTACGACGCGCGTCGGCCCCTGACCCCGACGGGGCTGAACCTCCTGGGGCTGGTCAAGCACGTGGCGAGCGTCGACGTCGGCTACTTCGGCGAGTGCTTCGGGCGCCCGTTCCCCGAGCCGCTCCCCTGGTTCGACGACGACGCCGAGCCGAACGCGGACTTCTGGGTGCCGGCGGAGGTCACCCGCGCCGACCTCCTCGCACTGGCGGCGCGGGCCTGGGCGCACTCGGACGAGACGATCGCCGACCTGCCCCTGGACGCCGTCGGGCACGTGCCGTGGTGGGGCGACGGCGGGATGGACGTGACGCTGCACCGGCTGCTCGTGCACGTGGCGACGGAGACGCACCGGCACGCGGGCCACGCGGACGTCCTGCGCGAGATGGTGGACGGTGAGGCCGGGCTCCGACCCGAGGCGCCCAACCTGCCCGACGTCTCGCCCGAGTGGTGGGCGGAGTACCTCGCCCGCGTGGAGCAGGCCGCGCAGGACGCCCGCGACTGAGGGGAGCCCGGGCGCCGTCCGCGCGGACCGGTCAGGACCGGTCAGGATCGGTCAGGATCCGAGAAGCACGCACGTCGGGCTCCTGCCTACGGTGGCTGCGACGACGAGACCTGGGAGGATCGATGACCCGGAAGACCGAGGGCGGGACGACCGACGACACGGGGGCGTTCAGCGCGGAGGAGCGCGCGGCGATGAAGGCCCGTGCGGCGGAGGTCAAAGCCCAGCGCGGACGCGGCGCCGACGACGCTGAGGCCGCCGTGCTCGCGGCGATCGCGGAGCTCCCCGAGCCGGACCGCACGATCGCCGGGCGGGTGCACGCGATCGTCCGTGAGGTCGCGCCGAACCTCGTCCCGCGGACCTGGTACGGCATGCCGGCGTACGCCCGCCCGGGGACGAAGTCCAAGCCCGGGCCGATCATCTGCTTCGTCCAGCCCGGCGCGAAGTTCGGCACCCGCTACGCGACCCTCGGCTTCAACGACGGCGCCCGGCTCGACGACGGCGCGATGTGGCCGACGGCCTTCGCGCTCGCCGAGATGACCGACGACGTGGTGGCCCGGGTCCGGTCGTTGGTCGAGCGGGCGGTCGGGCCGGCCGAGGGCTGACCGCGCGCCTCTACGCCGTCCACGCCGTCCACGCGATCCACGCGGTCCACGCGATCCACGCCGTCCACGCGATCCACGCGATCCACGCGGTCCACGCGATCCACGCGGTCCACGCGGTCCACGCGGTCCGCGCGGTCCACGCGGTCCATGCGGTCCGCGCGATCCACGCGGTCCACGCGGTCCACGCGGTCCATGCGGTCCGCGCGGTCCACAGGCCGGAGGCCCGCCGGCGAACCGTGTCGGACCGTCGAACTAGCGTTCGATCCGCTGGGTTCGGCGACGGGGAGGAGCGGGGCGGTGCGGGTGCTGGTGGCGACCGAGGAGACGCAGGGCGACAGGGGCGACGACTACGCCTGGGCGACGCCCGGGGAGCTCGTGATGTTCGGGGTGATCTGCGCGAGCGACCTGCGGGGGACGGGCCGCAGCTGCGGCTGCGGCCGGGCGTTCGCGGGGCTGCACTCGCAGCGCGCGACGACGACCGCGCGGGTCGCCGAGTGGGAGGCCGGCTTGGACGACCTCGTGCTCGCCTTCCGGGACAGCCTCGCCCGGGGCGGGTGGCTCGACCACGGCACGGCGGAGGACGCCGAGGAGACGGTGCGGCTGTCCGTCATGGAGGCGCTGCTCGTCGCCGACAGGTACCCGGTGGGCACGGTGCTGGGCACGAACGTCGGCGAGCAGTACGTGCGACAGGTGGCGCGGGCGCGCTGAGGTCGGGACCCGGTCAGCCCGCACCCAGGAGGTCGAGGGTCGCCACCACTGCGGCCTCGAGCTCGGCGCTCACGGCGATGCCCGTCCCGGCCAGGAGCAGGGACGTGTAGGTGCCGTCCGCGCACGCCTGCGCGGAGATGGCCTGCGGCTCCAGCGCATCAGGCACGTAGGCCACCGTCCGCGACGATCCCGGGGGTGTCCCGTTGAACTCGGCCATCGTCGAGAAGAGATCGCACGCGGCCATACCGTCGTACTCGCCGGCGGCGAGCCGCGCGGCCACGTCGTCGAGCCGGGCCAGGTTCTCCTCCCCCAGACCGCCTGCCGCCCGGACCTGATCGATCAGTCCCGGAACTGTGGCCGCCCAGTCAGTGGCCGGGACCTGTGCCACCTGGATCCACCGCGTCGCGCCGCTCATCCGGCACGCCGGCATCCCCCCGACGTCGGTGCGGTCGACCTCGGCCATCGGCTCACCGGCGAGCTCCTCGGCCGCCTCGGCGGTGAGCAGCTCGCACGGGTCGTCGCCCTCGGCCTCGGGCGGCGACGGAGCGGACGCCGTGGCCGACTGCTCAGCCCGGGGCGCGGCCTCCTCCTCGCCCGCGGGCCCGCAGGCAGCGAGGGAGACCAGCGCGAGGGCACCCAGGAGCGGCACGGCTACGACAGTACGGACGATGCGGGCCATGGCCCGCATTACACCACGACGGGGAGGCGTCCCACGGGACGGCTCAGGACGGAGCGGCTGACTTCCCGCGTTCACGGGTCTCGACCGTGAAGGGTTCCCCACGCCGTCGCCCGGGTAACGAGGAATGACGTGCAGATGGAAGTGGAAGACGGTCTGGAAGGCGGCCACGCCGTCGCAGACGACGAGGTTGATGCCGCGGCAGCCCAGGTCCGAACGCCGCATGGCCCGTGCCAGGTCCTGCCCGACCGACCACACGTGAGCGCTCGTGGCCCGGTCGAGGTCCTCGAGCCCCTCGGCGTGCGTGCGCGGCACCACGCCGAGGTGCCCGTGCGTGACGGGGTTGAGGTCCATCCAGACGACGACTGTCTCGTCCTCGACCACCACGCTGGCCTCGACCCGGCCCGCGATGACGGCGCAGAAGACGCACTCCTCGGCCACCACGTCCTCGATCATCCGCGGTGATGCTTCCAGCGCGCCCGGACGGCGTGCAACCGACCGGCCTAGACGTTGAAGCGGAACTCCACCACGTCGCCGTCCGCCATCACGTAGTCCTTGCCCTCGATGCGGGCCTTGCCGACGGCGCGGGCCGCGGCGACGGAGCCGGCCTCGACGAGGTCGTCGAAGCTGATGACCTCGGCCTTGATGAAGCCGCGCTCGAAGTCGGTGTGGATGACGCCCGCGGCCTGCGGGGCCGTCCAGCCCTGCTTGATCGTCC